>NZ_LWFZ01000629.1:0-21866 GCF_001635225.1 Oleiphilus sp. HI0086 | reverse complement strand
ATCTCCTAGCCTTAAGGGTGGCTTTTCGAGTAACTTTTTGACGAACTGATTGACGATATTGTTCCAGGTAATTGTTTGTGCCAATTGATAGGCATTTTCACGAATTTTTTCCAGCTCGGAAGAGCTTTCGATTGCTTCCAGAGTCAATTGAATGAAGGCTTCGTCATTGTCTAAATTTGCGATATATGCCGAATTGCCATGGCTTAAGTGTTCCTTCGCAGCGGCGTCATTAAATGCAACGATACCCAGCCTGCTTGCCATTGCTTCAGTCACAACATTACCAAAGGTGTCGGTTTTGCTTGGAAATAGAAAAAGGTCTGCTGAGGCATAATACTTGGCTAGCTCTTCACCCGTTTTCATTCCAACGAAACGGATGCCAGGGTGTTCACTTTCCAAGGTTTTTCTTAAGGGGCCATCACCAACGACGACGAAAACACAGTCCGGATGAGTGGCGGTGACGTTCTCATAGGCCTTGATAGCCAAGGCAATATTTTTTTCTCCTGCAACTCGGCCGACATAGAGGCAAACGACTTGCCCATCTGTCACATGCCATCTTTCACGAAGGCGAGAACAGCGTTTACTTGGTGTAAACCGCGAAGAATCGATTCCGCGACTGAGCACACTGACATTTTCAAACCCTTTTCGACTTAGCCATTCCTGCTGTTTTTTCGTAGGCACGATCGTTCCACGTGTCTGGTTGTGAAAATACCTCAGGAAGCCAAATATTAAAGGTTCGAGAAACCCTAGGCCGTAGTACTTACTGTAGGACTGGAAATTAGTATGGAAGCCGCTAAGTATAGGAATATTCAGTTTCTTAGCTGCACGAACAGCTGAAAGACCAAGGGGGCCTTCGGTCGCGACATAAATGGCAGAAGGTGGAGATTTCTTCCATAGACTTACTAGCTTCCTTTTACAAGGTAGGCCAAACTTGAGCTCCTTGTATCTCGGTATAGGAAGTCCGGCAACTGTATAGGTCTCGCATTGATCACTTTCCACTGAGGCATCATCAGGATTCTGCTTGGGTCTGATGATTTGAGTGTAGATACCCTTATTTTGAAGTCCTTCAACCCAGTACTTCAAGGTATTGGCAACGCCATTTACTTCAGGGTAGTAGGTTTCAGTAACAATGCTCACCTTGATTTTTGTCATATCAATACATACTTGGATTTGTACAATTTATGTACAAACTATTCATGTTTGAAGTGACAGTTTGGTGACAAAAGGATGATGGTTTGATGACTTAGGGGCTTTGCCAGAACAGTAGAGTTCTGGGTGTCGCCACAAAAGTACTTATTGAAACTATCTTAAGGGCGAATAAAGTGTGCCCGGTTATGCTTATTCCATCGGGCTTGCTAAGGAATCAAGTAATTCGTTGATCTCTCGTTTAAGTGAGTCATCTTCAATTTTATTGGCGCTAACTTTAGCGTTTTGCAGGTTTTTGATTGCTTCCTCAGTCTGGCCGAGCTCGACCTGCAAGGTCGCCATTGAGTATGCCACTGAAGACATATGGTCTTTTGAATTAATATCGACAGACTTCTTTAGGGCCTTTTCATAAATGGCTATCGCATCGCTTAAGTCTTCTGAAAAGTCAGCTAATGTTTCCCATTGAACAGGGTGATCCTTATCTGTATCTTCATTATCTAGACAGATCGCCTTGAGTTCAGAGTAGAGCGAATCAAAGGTTTCTTGGTCATCTTTTTTCGCTGCTGCCATTAGCTTTTCTGCAAGCCCGTGGACGGCTTTATATATCTTGGTGTTCATCATTTCTTTTTACCTTTGAGTCACGCTGCCTTAGGGTTTACTGTCTAATATTCCTGTTGAATCGAATTGCCATCAGGTGAAACGGCTTTAGCAGTGATTTCCACGTAGATAGTCATAATGTTATTCGCAACCAGTTCATCGATATGGCTCATCAAAGAGGGCAGCTGAATTTCCACAGCCGCTTCTTCTGATTGACCAAACTTACAATCAAAACCCCAATATTTAGTGCCAGAAGGTAGAGGCTTCTTACGTTCCTTTTTGAGAAACTTTCTGATGTCATGTTTTACTGAGTCGACAACGCGAGGCACTTTGATTTTTGGGTGAGCTAATTGATAAGTTTTTTTCATCGGAAGTCCTGCTTGGGTGAGCGCCGTTTGCGCTAGAGAGTTTAAACTGTGGGCAGTGTAATGTTTATGCCGACATTCTACCATGACTTTGACATTTAGCTTGGATTCCTGGGTGTGTGGCCTCCAGCTTAGGGCATACTCATCTTGTTGGGTGGGTAGAGCTTTTTTGAATGGCCATACTTGCAACTTTATTGATATATCGTCATTGATTGGCGATCTAGGTAGTTTATACTAGGCAGAATTTTATGAATTGAGTGCAGTCTGCTGAAAAATATCGCTGCGATAAGCAATTCACACCGAGCAAAATTGATTCCGGAAGCTTATTTCAAGGCTTCCATTTACAGACTTAGGAATAGTAATGGCCGCATTTGGAACCGTTTTCATGCCTAAAATGGCACTGGCAAGCTACGAAAACAATTCTTGGACCTCTTCAAGTATCATTTCATCCGATAAACTGGAATTACACCCGGGTGCCCATGTCTTGCATTATTCCAGTACATGCTTTGAAGGCTTGAAAGCATTTAAGCATAAAGATGGCAGCATTAATATTTTTCGTATGGATGCCAATGTTCAGCGTATGGCCCAGAGTACAGATTTATTATTCCTACCCGAAATTAACAAAGAACAATTAGGCGATATGATTAAAGAAATCGTCGGACTTTATGTAGAAGACGTACCTGAAGCGCCAGGTTCTATGTATATTCGTCCGACTCATATCGGCACGGAACCAAGCATTGGAAAAGCCGCGGTCTCTTCTGCGACGTCGCTTCTATATGTTTTGTTATCACCCGTAGGTGATTACTTTTCTGGTGGCGTTAAGCCCTTAAGGCTATTGCTAGAAGAAGACGGTATGCGTTGTGCTCCTCATATGGGAATGATTAAGAGTGGTGGTAACTATGCCAGTGCATTAGGCCCAATTGCTCGTGCACGCAACACTAACAATGCTGATCAAGTGCTTTTCTGCCCGAATGGTGATGTACAGGAAACCGGTGCAGCAAACTTCATTCTGATTGATGGAAACGAGATCATAACTAAGGCCTTGGATAGTTCTTTCTTACACGGCATTACTCGTGACTCAATATTAACGATTGCCCGCGATATGGGAATGACCGTGAGCGAACGTGATTTCACGGTAAGTGAATTGATTGAACGCGCACAAAAGCCAGGTACCGAAGCCGCGCTTTCTGGTACTGCCGCAGTATTAACGCCTGTTGGCACCTTAATTCATAATGATGAAGAAATTACAGTAGGTTCTGGTGAGGCAGGTGAAACCACCTTAAAACTTCGCCAGGCACTAAATGATATTCAATGGGGTAAGGCAGAAGATAAGTTTGGCTGGTTGCAGAAAGTCTAAGCCTTGATCATTGCGATGTAATATCGCATTGCGAAAAAGACGCGTATTGAACTGTTTCCTGTGTAGGGGATAAGTTGGTACGCGTTTTTTATATCATCCCACAGATGGGATAAACCTTTTCTCCCCATTTGGCCTCTTTTTAGCACTTCTAACTTGACTTGTGACCAGTGGTCACGGTTAAATAACTACCAGTTACTTATCTTATTTAGGCAAGGCCTTTCCTAATAAGCTGTGTTAGAACATCAAAGCGACTAGCGGTTTATCTCAACGCTAGGTTTTGACACAGCTCCTTTTTCCTCTTACTTTCGTTTCTTACCGTACGCTCTATCTTTTCGACGTTTCTTCTGAGCGGTGCGGGAATTCTTTTTCGATGTTTTAACTTCTTTTGTTAAATCAGGTTCATAGCCGGGTAACCACTGTTGCGGCAAACGTTCATCAAGCACGGCTTCAATTTCTTCTAGTAAATACTCTTCACCTAAGCTTAACAACGATATTGCCAGGCCTTCTTGGCCAGCTCTGCCGGTGCGCCCTATGCGATGAATATAATCCTCCGCAACGTAAGGTAGTTCGTAATTGATGACATACTTGAGCTGGTCAATATCCAGCCCTCGAGCAGCGACATCCGTTGCAACTAAGGCGCGTAGTTTGTTTTGCTTGAAGTCTTCCAGTGCACGCTCACGAGCGCCTTGAGACTTGTCACCATGAATAGCTGCCGTCTTGAGCCCATCCTTGATCATTTCTTTGGAGAGCTCGTCAGCGGCTTGCTTGGTGCGTGTAAAGATGAGTACCTGCTGCCAATTTTTAGAGCCAATTAAGTAAGACGTTAATTCGCGCTTGCGATCCTTGTCGACGGTGTAGACCATTTGTTCAACTTTCTTAGCGGCGGTATTGCGAGCATCGACTTCAATGAGCTTGGGGTCTTTTAATAATTTTTTGCTCAGATCGAAAATAGCCTGATCGAAGGTTGCAGAGAATAGCAGGGTTTGCCGCTGTTTAGGCATGCCCCTCAAAATACGATTTATATCATTAATGAAACCCATGTCTAGCATACGGTCTGCTTCATCAAATACTAGGAACTCAATGTGATTTAAGTCGATACACTCCTTCATGAGCAAGTCGAGTAAACGTCCAGGTGTAGCCACCACAATACTCACCCCCTTTTTGATAGCTTGTATTTGTGGGTTCAAGCTAACGCCGCCATAGGCGATAGCTGACTGAATATTTGTGTTGTGGCTGTAAGTATTTATGCTATTGAATACTTGTAGTGCTAATTCTCGTGTAGGTGTTAATACTAAGGCTTTGGGTGACTGGCAGGAGCTTTCTTCAATGTTGTCATTAATTGGCTTAAGGGTGTTTTGAGCATCAATAAGTTTTTGAATAATGGGAAGGGCAAAGGCTGCGGTTTTGCCCGTACCGGTTTGTGCCCCAGCCATCACATCGTGGCCGGCGAGAACTTCAGGAATAGCTGCTTGTTGGATAGGCGTTGCGTCAAGGTAGCCGAGCTCAAGCAGATGAGTCAATAATTGAGGGGAAAGACCTAGGGTTTGAAAGCTCATGGATATCTCGATTATTGATAGTGGGAAAATGGCGTGCAGTGTAGCGGCTTTATCTTGAACTTGATATATGACACCGCTAGGCTGTTTAATTCCGGGCTTTACTTGATCTGTCATGAAATCTATACGCCAACAGCTATTGATCATTTCATTAGCGTGCAGATTTACCTACAATGCAGCCATTCCTAATATTGAGATTTAGTTATGAAAGTATGTGGTGTTGAATTAAAGGGTAGTGATGCGATTATTTGTCTCTTGTCCATGGATGATGAGATATTCGATATCCCTGACTGTCGCGTAAGAAAAGTGACGCTAGAGAAGAGCCATAGTCTAAAGTACTTTCAGGCTACGTTTGCCAAACTGATGACAGACTATCAAATAGATACCGTAATTATTCGAGAGAGACCGACAAAAGGTAAGTTTGCCGGTGGTGCGATTGGTTTCAAAATGGAGGCTGCAATTGAACTGATTGATGGAGTCGATGTTCGCTTGATAACCCCAGTTGATATCAAAGCAGCTGTTAAGAAAAACCCTATCCCGGTACCTTTTGAAGAAACAGGCCTGAAAGTGATGCAAGAAGCCGCATTTACTACAGCTTATGCCTACCTTATGCGTAGACATTATGGTGTGGATGCAGAACAGGAGTAACGGCCAGGCTTACTTCGACAGTCTTGTATGTTTTATAGTCAATTTGTCTCGACTTTCTAGCCCCAAGTCTTTATAGTTCGCGCCCCTTTGTGCTTAAGCTTCTGTCACTCTTTGCTAAAACCGATTGAAAGACATTCAAGCTGAGCCTCTCACCTTCAAATACCTAGGACGCTCTCTTGATTTCTACCGCTAATATCACCATGCAGTTTGGTGCTGAACCTTTGTTCGAGAACATTTCAGCTAAATTTGGTAACGGTAATCGCTATGGTTTAATCGGGGCTAATGGTTGCGGTAAATCAACCTTTATGAAAATCCTGAGTGGTGAGTTAACACCAACGTCCGGTAACGTTTCTATAACACCAGGTGAAAAGGTCGGTGTACTAAGCCAGGATCAGTTTGCCTTCGAAGAGTACAGCGTTGTCGATGCAGTGATCATGGGTGATGTTGAGCTGTGGAAAGTGAAACAAGAGCGTGATCGTATCTACAGCCTACCTGAAATGTCTGAAGAAGATGGCATGAAGGTCGCTGAATTGGAAACGCAATTTGCGGAGATGGACGGCTACAGTGCGGAGAGTCGAGCCGGGGAAATATTACTATCAGCGGGTATTGCTGAAGAATTCCACTTTGGTTTGATGGCACAAGTTGCACCAGGTTGGAAGTTAAGAGTGTTATTAGCTCAGGCTTTGTTCGCGAACCCTGATATTTTGCTTTTGGACGAACCGACCAACAACCTGGACATTCATACCATTGAGTGGCTCGGTACGGTTTTGAATGAGCGAAAATGTACGATGATTATCATCTCGCACGATCGCCATTTCTTGAATTCTGTGTGCACGCATATGGCGGATATCGATTATGGCGAGTTACGTATTTACCCGGGCAACTATGAAGCCTTTACGGCAGCCTCAACACTAATACGTGAGCAACTATTTGCCGAGAATGCTAAAAAGAGTGCCGAAATTGATGAGCTTCAAGCCTTTGTTAACCGCTTTTCAGCCAATGCGTCGAAAGCTAAACAAGCCAGCTCTCGTGCTAAAAAGCTAGATAAGATAACGCTAGATGAAGTCAAATCGTCTAGCCGTTTAACACCTTCCATTAGTTTCAAGCAAGATAAGAAATTGCATCGCCAAGCCTTGGTGCTGGAAGACTTAGGTCATGGCTTTGACGGTGAGACACTCTTCTCGGGTGGTGACCTGATTCTAGAAGCGGGCGCAAAGCTTGCGGTGATTGGTGAGAACGGGGTGGGGAAGTCAACTTTCTTACGTTGTTTGATGAATGAGATTCAAGCCAATACGGGTGAAGTAAAGTGGGCTGAAAATGCCGTATTAGGCTACTGCCCGCAGGACAGCACGAAAGATTTCGACAGTGACCTAAACCTCTTTGACTGGATGTCTCAGTGGCGTACTGCAAAGCATAACGATTTAATGGTTCGCGGTATGTTAGGTCGAATGCTCTTTACCGAAGATGACGTTAACAAGAAAGCCAAAGTCTGCTCAGGTGGTGAGAAAAACCGCTTGTTGTTTGGCAAGTTAATGATGCAGGACCTAAATATTCTGATTATGGATGAGCCGACCAACCACATGGATATGGAAGCCATTGAAGCTCTGAACGAAGCGCTTAAAAACTTTGATGGCACTTTGATTTTTGTTAGCCACGACCGAGAGTTTGTCTCATCACTGGCAACACGCGTCATCGAAATTAAAGACCAGGGCTTGATAGATTTTCAAGGCACTTACGAAGAGTATATGGCTAACCAGGAAGCAGCTGAGCAAGTTAAGGTCGCTTAGTTCAAGTTGACTTTATCTCAATCAATGGCTGTGCGATGGAGTATATATTGGCCGGGGTCCAGCCGGCACTCCATAAGCTCAGCATGTCGGTAGCGTAAGTCAGTGCTCAAGAGGTTAACGAGCGCTTTTTTTAGTTCCGCTGTCATATTTGCCCCGCAGGTGACGGACTTGATCACCGTATTGGGGATTTTATGAAGGTGAATACTGAGTTCATCGACGTTTATGAGCTTGTCACTCACTGATGCCGGCCGTAATAAGCGCCACTCTTGCTCATGAGAAAAGTGTTCACTACGGTGAAATAGTGAAATGAAAGGATGTGAGTCTTTCAGCTTTAACGGACGCTCTGCACTATACTTCACTGGCTGAAACATTTGAGGGGCATCTCGGTATTGAGGGGCGGTAAAAAACTCATGAGTTTGGTCTAGTTCGATGACCATACCTCGGTGATTAGCCGCTTGATACTGCCAGAGTAGCGAGTTATCTGCTCTTTCAGATAAGCATAGCAGTGTTAGATTTTTCTGTTGTTTAGCCGACACTGTACTCACTTGCGGTACAGAACGTTGTCTTATTTGTGCTTCAATACTGGCTCGTTTGCTTTGGGATTGTTCTTCAAAATACTCAAAGCTCATCAGGCTTGATAAAGACTCTGGTAGCGCCGCGAATTGAGCTTTCAATTCAACTCTGAACTCTTCATCTGAAACAGCGATTGACCCATCAGGCTGATGATTAAGGGCTTCATTGCTAACGAATGGGTCCATCAATGATGAGGCTTCTAAGAAAGGTAGCTTCCCTTCTCGCAACCACGTTAAGCCTTTCTCGCTGCAGTATAAAAACAGGCTCACTTTCTACCTTTATAAGCGTATTATATTTAATGAAAAACCAAAGGGTCAGTTTAAAGTTTCAAGCACTAAAGCAAAGCAGAATAGCATAATCGTCGGGATGAAAATAACTGTAAGTTGTTTCCATCGTGGCCATTTATCAGCCTTTATAAACGCCACCAGGCATGAAATTAAAAATACGATCAGCACTAAAATTCTAAACATAAAGATCCTATGGCAGTTGTATGTAAGCTGCTTTTATGGTCAGGAAGTTGTTAGAAACTATAGCTTAGTTTTCGATTCCTACGATTAACCAAGGCGCATTGTTATCGCGGGTGTCTCTGGTTAAGTGCCAAAGATCTGTAATATCCTCTTCAACTCCTTCGGTTTCATCACTATAGCGCCCACTAAACTGAATGCTTAGCTCTGCCAAGCCTGCTGATTGGTCAGCTCTGACGATCTGGGCATCAATAAACAGCACATTCGTGTGCTGTTCACCTTCAAGCGCTGCACGTTCTTCTTTTAAATGGGAAAACAACTCTGAGCTAACGTACTCCTCAATTTTACTTAGATCATTCTCATTCCAGGCTAGCTGGATGGTACGGTAATGCTCACGAGCGCCGGCCAAAAAATTGTTGATATCAAAGTCTGCAGGCAGGTTATAAGGTACATCATTATACGAACCAAACCCTGAAGTTTGCTCTTCATTAAAGGTAGCATCGTTGTTCTGGTTAGCTGTTGGCTGATTGCCGGAAGATGACTGAGGAAACTGACCCGCCAAGAACTTGCTTGGTTGGGCGTCTGTTTGGCTCTCTTGTCTGAATTGATTTGTAGAATAAGCTGGTTGAGGCTCCATGGAGGCTGCTTTAGCTTGCATCATACCTTTAAATAAGCGAATCAGAATAAAGGCCACCAAAGCGAGCAGAATTATATCCATGATTTGAATGCCTTCAAATGCTCCACCCATTAAAGCTGCAATTAAGCCACCAGCGAGAAGGCCACCCATTAAACCTTTCGCCATACCGCCCTTGGCCGGCGCTTTCTGTTTTGCAGCTCCTGAATTATTTGGCGCAGCTTTTTTAGCAGGAGAAGGCTTGGTTTGAAATAGCTTTCCAAACGACTTTCCGCCGCCGAACTTTTTGGCATCGACGTGCGTGGCGTTTAAAGCTAGTGCAAACAGCACAGGTAGCATGAGCCAGAATTTTTTCATGTGTGATAATACTCTTTTAGGATGGTGATACGTTTCAGGCTAAGTATCCTAATGTCATTACCAGTAATGTCAATGAGAAGAGAAATAAAGGGGGAGAGGCACTTTACTCAGACGCCAATTCCCACTCGGATGATCATTGCCGTTTTTTTGACCAATTATTAGTGCCTTGCTTTATTCAAATTCTAGAAGTGTGCCGCAAGGTGTTGATGGTAAGAAGTATCTGTTTTTACGGTACGACCTTTGATTAATATTTAGTGTTGGTTCAAGAGTCTGACTTTTAGGCCTTGAGCAGTCCTGCATCCAGTTGTTGAGGAATTATCTATGATCAATGTTAGAAATTATGATGAGAAACGTGACCATATCCGTATGAAGCTAGACACGCCTATCCAGGTAAAACTGGATACTGGAAACTATATTGAGGGCACTTGCCTCGATCTTAGTGTAAATGGCATGCAAGTTGAACTTGATAGGGCGATTAACGCAGGTGAATGTATTGAGGCCTGTATCCGCTCAGAGATGGGAATAGTGCCCGACTTGGTTAGCAAGGCGACGGTTGTACGAACAACCCAGATCGAATCGGGTCGATATCTACACGGCGTACAAATACAAAGCATGCAGTAGTCAAAAAGCGACGGAGGGATCTAATTTTAACCAATGTAAGCGGTTTGGTTTATAGTCCCTCTGAAATTTATGAGATCTACTTGTCTCGACTTAGGTGAGTAGTAAACCTAATCTCTGCTGTGTCTTTGCGTTTCCTATATAGACCTAGTTAATCGATTCGTATACATAGAACGATTAAAAAAATATGATACAGCAGTGACTATCAGTTTCCTTTTTATTGAGCAATTGAATAAGCTTGCTCAGACCTTAAAGCGGTTAACTAAGTCGGACAAATCCTGATTTAGTTGGTTTGCTTGTTGGCAGCTTGCAGAAGTTTGTTCCATGCCCTCGCTGGTCGTGGTGGCGACTTCAACAACCGTTTGAACATTCTTCTCCATTTCTTCACACACGCATGACTGTTCTTCTGAAGCGCTTGCTACTAGTTGGTTAATCTCATTTATAACTGAAATCGAAGAAGCAATTTGGTTAAGTGATCGTTGTACTTGTTCACTTTGACGAACGGTACTTTGACTTTGTTCATTACTTCGTGTCATGACTTCGACGGCTCTCTGTGATCCACTTTTGAGTCGATCAATCATTTCTTGTATTTCTTCTGTGCTTTGTTGAGTGCGTCCTGCCAAGCCTCTAACTTCATCAGCAACAACAGCAAATCCTCTACCGTGCTCACCTGCTCGCGCAGCTTCGATTGCGGCATTGAGAGCAAGGAGGTTTGTTTGTTCCGCGATTCCAACGATCACGTTGAGGACGTTTACAATTTGATTGACCTCATCTTCAAGTGTTGAGATGACGCCTGTGGCATCCTCAATTTCAGCTGATAAACTGCCGATAGTCGAGATTGCTTCGGTGACAATTTGTTCGGCTTCTTCACTGACAATTTTCGCTTCGGTCGCACTTCTCGCCGCATTTTCGGTATTTTGAGCAATTTCTCGACCACTTGAGGACATCTGATTGATGGCTGTAGCGATTAGGTCTGTTTGACGTCTTTGTTCGTCTACACTCTCATTTGTTCGTTGAGCAACGTTGTCCATTTCCGTGATCTCTGCCGACATTGTTACAGAACGACTAGATACCTGGCTAATAATGTTATGGATGTTATCAAGGAAGCTGTCAAAGTGATTTCCTAGGGTGCCGAGTTCATCCTTTGACTCCATGTTGAGACGCAGTGTGAGGTCTCCTTCTCCTTGTGCTATGTCTTCAATTCGCGTGCTAATTTCGTTTAAGGGGCTGAGGATTGAGCGCAGTAGAAGTAAAGAGAAGATAATCACAACCACGACGCCGCCAATTGCAGTCATCGTCATAACGCTTAGTGTCGCCTGTTGAATTTGATTAATGACATCGACTTCATTTTCAACTACTCGATCTCCGCTTTCTTCAAATTTACCCAACTGCACCAGGAGTTGGTCAGCAATTGTGATGTATTTGATATGAGTTGTTTGATATGCGTGAGTTGCTGCAAACAGCTTTTTTGTTAGTTCTTCATGTTTGTCTAAGTGTTTTGTGTAGGCCTCTTCATAACTAAGGTTTTGCCATTTGCTTCCTGCATTTAATTTGAATGCACCAGTACTGAACATTTCCTTTGCTGCTTCTTTTTGGAATGCGAGCGCTTCGTTCAGATTGTATTGTGCGGCACTATGCTCTTCGCTCTTTGCGATAAAACGAGCCATATGGTAGAGACCAGAGAGTAAGCCGATACTAGACTCCATTGCGCCATCGGCAGCCAACCACATATTATTTAGGCCAGTATCCCATGTGACTAATTGAGAGGGGGACTTTTCTAGTTGTTCGACCGTTGAATCTCCGATTGCTTCTATTTCGCTACTTAGTTTGACGAATTTTTCTGCATTTTCATCATATTGATATTTTAAGAAGGCAAAGTCTTTATACTCTTTTAGCACTTCTTCGAGCAGCTTTTTATACTGACTTTTGTTTAAGGAAAAATTTTCGATTTGAGTGGCGTCCATGAGCCCTGCATCGCGGAGCTGATCTATCGCTTCATCGGTGCTTTGTTGGGCTTCCTTGATTGACTCTAGCCCTTTATCGTAATGATAACCTTGAAAGATTTTCTCTACTGCAAGCATTTGAGCTTCCAGACCAATTTCTGCCTCCATCGCTCCATCAGCGCTGTCCCATGCTGGACCCACGATAAATGATAGGTTATCTGATAGCTTACTAATACCATTAAAACCGATCAGTCCAACCAAAAGGATAACGAGTGTGGATAGGGCAAATCCAGATATTACTTTTAGACGTATTGTTGCATCGCGAAACATATTGAAGGCCGTTTGATTGAAGGAATGGCTTGTTCTTTTTGTATTCAGTATAGACAGGGTTAGAGATGTGGCAATGAAAGGTATTTTGGCAGCGATATCTCATGGTGACTGTTGATAAGTGAATGAGGTCAAACTCGGCTGATTTGCTCATCTTGCTGTTTTGAGTAGTTTGGAATTCGAAGCTTTTTTCTCGAACCGGTATTCGACATTGCGGCGTCAACCTTTTAATCGAATCTGGCCAAGCTGACACTCACCTTGAGTATTAAGACGCATCGACAAATTGATCTAACATAAAATCTATAAAAACGCGTAACTTTAAAGGCATAAACTCAGTTGAGGGGAACAGTAAAAAAACTTCATGGGGGTATTCTTTTGTCCTGAGAACAGTTCGACGAGTCTCCCGGCTTTAATGTCCTCTTCGATAAGATAACTGGGGAGCATAGAGATTCCCATACCTGCCTTGACCGCCTGATAAACCGATAATACGTCATTTACGACGAGCTTCTTCTGCGTGTCATTAACGTGCATTTCTGGGAGAAGTTGCAGATAACGCAATAGTATCTTTCATTATAGGTTATATATAAACCAATAGCCCGTGCTTATACTTGCATACACACCTTCGAAATATTGGTACATGAGGACGAATTATGAAACTTTCTGAAGCCTTGAAGACGCGCCGTAGCATTCGTCAATTCACACCTGTAAGTATTCCGGATGATGTCTTGGAGCGCGTTATCAGCAAAGCATTGCTATCACCCAGTGGAGGTAACTCTCAACCTTATCGAATTGCAATTGCTAGCGGTAGCACAAAAAATAAGATAGCTGACGAATTATCTAGCAAGTTCGCCAAAGCTAGCCGGATTAAGCGCCTTCCGTTACCAAGCAAAATTTGGCAGGGGTTAACAAGTGGTGTTTTGCCCGACGGCGATTATAACCCCGACGTCAGTTACCCTGATGAGCTTAAGAAACGCAAGTTTGATTGTGGCATGGGGCTATACGAAACACTGGGCATTGAAAGAAGTGACTACGAGGCACGTGAGGCGCAAATGCAAAAGAATTTTGAGTTTTTTGGTGCGCCCACTGCAATTTTTATATTTATCAATGACAAACTTGGTCTTTATAGTGCTTTGGACGCCGGTATCTTTATGCAATCACTCATGCTCGCTGCCGTAGAAGAAGGGTTGGGGTCCTGTCCTCAAGCCGCTATTGCCACTTGGGCAAGTCCGATCAAAAAGCATTTCGATATAGAAGAAGACTATAAACTGCTATGCGGTCTTTCGATCGGTTACCCTGCCGAGCATAAAGTGAACACTTATCAACCGGCAAAACGTAGCGTCGAAAATGTAATGTTTGCACCTACATCTAAGTAAGCTTGACGCTTCGACAAGCTTAAAAAAGGGTTTCATTCAGTCAGCGGGGTTAGCCAGGTCATCCCACAATTCTGTGATCAAGTATCCTCTATGAGAGTAGTGAACGTGAGTGCCAGTGAGAACCCCTCGGTCGTAGGATGAATAGTAATAACTACCTGACTGCCCGGTGCCGAGTTCGCTACCGACTATGCTTCCGGCTTGATTTAGACTAGCACCCTCAGGGTGTTCAGTATCTCTGACCTCAAAAAGATAGTAGGCGTCTTTTTGCCACTGCCAGTCCTCTAATATGCTCGCTGAAAAACCTAGACGCCATGAGTGTTCATCGTTGCCGGGTAAGATACTTAAGGCCGTATGAGTGTATTCGGCAGGAGAATATGATGTGTCGCCTTCAAGCAGTACTTCATTCACTAATAGCGGGTTGCTCATATCGCTCACGTCAAACAGTGCGAGTTTGATATTATTTGTTGCGACGCCACCTTCCGAGCCGCGGCCTAGGCCAAAGACAAGTGTATCGCCGAAGGGGTGAAGGTAGTTTGAAAAGCCGGGCAGTTCTAATTCACCTGCGACGCGAGGAGAGTCGTGATTAGATAGGTCAAGTACATAAAATGGGTCGATTTGTCTAAAGGTCACGATATAAGCTTTGTCACCGTCAAATCGAACACTGTAGATTGACTCTCCTGGTTTTCCGATAGCTTCCGGAGCCGATTCATTAGGGATTGTTGCATTCAGGTTCAGCTCTGTATCATCAATATTGATGGTATGTAGCCGATGTATATTTCTCTCTGTGCTGGAATGGTCAGTGGTCACGACTCGCAGATGATCCTGATACTCGCTAAGTCTGAACTGTTCATTCCAGCCTACTTGGCCGCTTAGGGCTACGCTTCCAGCAAACTCTAGACCATTGTCCGAATAGTCTAGCTTGTAGACCGTACTGCTATAAGATGAATCATTTGCGTTTTCGTAACTGTATTCATTTTCTACCATATACACGGCGTTCAATGATGCGTAGATTGTGGCAATGGGGGCGGCGATGCAGCTGGATTTTATATCTGAAAGCGCCATATCATGTGAAGCGCCAAGGTCGATTTTAGTAACGATAGCCAGGGTAGGTTGTGTTGAATCTTCTGGCTCGTTAGGAATATGGCAATCATTTTCACCTAGTAAAATCTTTGTTTGGCCATTTAAGGTGACGCTTGGGAGTAGGTCTTCTAATGTGGCCTTGCTGATTAATGACTCGTTACGGCTAATATCATCTTCTTCATAGGGATAGATTACATAGTCGTCGAGGTAGGCACTGTATTGGCTAATGATATAGAGCTTTGAGCCGATTTTTCGGCTGCTGACATACTGACCCTCTATCTGTATAGATGTGGTTTTGTCTATGGTGGATTCAGGTGTTTCCACGTCATACATATCAATACTGATACGGCTATCACTCCAGTGCCAGAAGTAGTCGCTATAGACTTGAGCGTATTCGTTAGCGATTGAAATAAGTTTTTTGTTTTCGAGTGTTTCTTCCAGATACAAGCCCTGTAAGTAATGACGTGAAGTAGAGAGGGTAATGGTATTGAGCGCTTCGTGTTTACCTGTCTGTTCCGATAATTCAAATATATTGATGTCGGAACCTCCATTGTAGCTGTATATCAGGTTTCCGTCGGTCTTAAGCCAGTCGAGTTCATCGACTCCTGTTTCTTGAGTATTAGTTCGGGAGTAGCTATCGCTTGACTCGTCAGAAGAGGCATCTGCACTTCCATCGCTTTCGAGTACGGGGGCATCGAGGCAAATATCGCAATAGCTAGGGTTCTGGTTATTCGAAGCAATTCCGTGCTTTAAGTAGCTTTCCAGAGGGCCGCCCGTTCCGGTAATTCCGCCATCATTCTCGGACTCACTACAGCCAACGAAAACAGATGACAGTAAGCTCAAGGTGAGAAGAAACAAACTTGGCTTAAGTTTATGTTGAATGTCCATTGCAGTTGGTCCTTTAAACTTGGCTCGATTTATTGTTGAGCTCTTCGAAATAATAAATTCCAACTCCCGCTCTGTACTGATTGGAAGCGTGTTTTTGTTCGGCTAATGGCATGTCGTGCTGTGCAAGCCACTTATTCAGCTTGAGCAACAATTTTTCATTTTCTTTTTTGCTGTATTGTTTAAATTCTTGAATAGAGTCACTTGATAGGTGCAAGTAAGCAACAGATCGTTGGAAGCGAGGTTCGTCTGAATCTGGATTTAAATTGTTGCTTAGTGTGGATATTAAATCGTGTGCTGATTGTGCGGCGACTTCAATCTGATCAAGGCTTTCGGGTATCGGGATATAGCCGGATTGGTTTAGCCGTAGGTGTTCATTTTCAAGTTTCTCCACTGCACCTAAACGGGTAAGTTCTTCAAGTAAGGTCGTTGTATGAATATCGCCACTATATTCTTTGACTAAAGACTCAAAACTTGGTGTGTCAGCGTTACTCGAGCTAAAAGGGAGGTCTAGCGGTGCGTTTTGATCGCGGCTATAAGCCGGCTCCCTAAGCCATGCGTTAATGACTCTCTCTGCCCGGTTGGCAGGTGTGGTTGTGGTGGGAATCTTGCTTTCATCAAGTTCTTTACGAATTCGTGCAACCTCTTTTCGATGAAGTCCGCTTAAAATCGAAATTCTAGAGGTGCTCTGGGGCTTTCCATCGACAGTGAACTCTTCTTCTGCAACGGCCACATAGGCATGTTTTACCCATTCGGCAAAGTCAGAGAAACCGACTCCTGACCTCAGGAGTATGCGCACCAAAGGTTTCATCATAAAGATGACACATTGGCTTAAGGTGTTTTTGTAGCTTAACGTTTCTTTGTTCATATTGGGAATATATTCCCAATATGAACAAATATCAAGTGAAACTCGCTAAGGCAAACTGGTCATTGCCACCGAATTGTATTGCCCGAACTGACACAAAACCTTCACATCGTATCTCCGATCGGCATCTAAACTTAAACCCATTGTTATTGTTTTTTCCTCCGTGCTGTCACCATGCCTAAAGCTGTATGTAACGATGTAAGTATTGAATACGAGACCTTCGGAAACCCTAAAAGGCCTGCCGTACTTCTGATTATGGGTTTAGGTGCCCAGATGATTGTTTGGCCTGACCGGTTCTGTCATCTGCTTGCTGAAGAAGGTTATTACGTTATCCGATTTGATAATCGAGATATTGGCCTTTCTACCAAGTTTGATCACTATGCAGCTCCTCGTGTGTTGAAACAGGTATTGGCAAACTGGTTTGGCTTGAAGATAGACGCACCCTACGATCTATATCATATGGCCCACGACGCGGTCTGTCTGCTTGACCACCTAAAGTGTAAACAGGCCCATATTGTCGGAGCTTCAATGGGTGGCATGATCGCTCAAATCATTGCTGGTATTTATCATGATCGTATTATTAGCTTAACCTCGATCATGTCTACGGCAGATAGTCGTGGTTTAGTGATGCCTTGGAATATGAAGCTGGGGCTTCATTTGCTTAAGTCGAGCCAGGCTGCCGAAGAAGAACAGCTAGACCTGAAAATGGAAACCGTCCGTTTGATTAGCAGCAGGACTCACCCGCCAAAGCAAGAAGAGTTAGAATCTCGACTCCGGAAAGCTCTGGCGCGCGATGCTGAAAAGTACGGTACAAAAAGACAGCTTTCTGCGATTGTAGCGACTAAGAAAACCAAAAAGATTACACAGCGAGTCAATGTCCCCACTTTGATTATTCATGGTGCCGAAGATCGGCTCATTCCTATCAAGTTCGGAAGAAAAAATGCTGAACTGATTGAAGGTGCTGAATTCCGCGAGATAGAAGGGATGGCGCATGACTTTCCAAGACCCCTTGTTGGCTATCTGGCTTTTGTGGTTAGCAAGCACTTAGGAAAATCCTCTGATAGCGAATAGCTTGGCTAATGAATCGAATCACGCCGATGCGACCTTAAGGGATCAAAGTACTTTAAATTATCTAAAAGAGCGTTTTCGAAAAGACTAGTTGAGCTCTGACATGCAAGCCATCAGTTCAGTTTCGATATCAGCAGATAAGCCCTTGCCAATAATTTCAATCCGGCTTTCCAGGCATTCATCCAGTGCTACCTCGGTTAAGGCATCTGTTGTTAGGTTATAGCCGAATACTCCCTCGTCAGTGATAAACACGGCTTTCATTCGTTCAGCATTGACTCCACTCAAGAAGTTGAAAAGTGCAGCATGGCTAAAGGTCTTATCTGGCGAAAAGCGCCAGCCGATACTTTCGTAGCCCTCTCCCTTATTTGTTGCTTTTAAAAAGCCTGTTTCCGGTATAGGCGAGTCCATGAGTAATCTAGGTGCGTCAGATTCATGATGGTGATGTTTGGCTGTTACCACTGATGATGTCGGCCCATTCAAAAGTGCGATGTCGATATTTCCATAACTTGTTAGTACAACAGGAGGGGCTTTATCCATTGTTTTCTTAATATATTGGGTGAGTTGTGCTTCATCTCCGTCTTGGTAAAGGTCACTTTTGTTGCCAATGATCATATCAGCAATCAATATCTGTTGATTGAAGGTATCATGCTGGGTGTAGCGCTCATCGCTTAGCTTTCGTGCATCGACCAATGTGAGGGTCTTTTGTAGGGAGAGTACTTGTTGATAGTGTTCTGCCGACAGTACTTCTAAGACTTCTATTGGGTGGCCTAGCCCAGTTGGCTCGATCAGCAAGCGGTCGGGCTTGGCACGTGAAAGTAACTGGTTTAAAGCAATTTGCATCGGTAAGCCCGATGCACAGCACATACAGCCGCCTGGCACCTCTTTAATAAATACGCCTTGTTCTTGAGAGCTCTGGCCTTGAAACAAACTGCCGTCTACACCAATTTCGCCAAATTCATTGACGAGTACCGCCCATCGTTCGTTATCGGGTTTTTGTTTGAGTAAGTTCAGAATCGCAGAAGTTTTTCCGACACCGAGGAAGCCAGTGATGATATTGGTGGGTACTGCCGAGACCGTTTTTGCGTCGATGGTCATACTAGGTTTTTGCCTTATATAAGTTTCGGACTGTGGTCAGGGCCAGCAAGCCGGGTAATGATCGGTAGAATATATTCGAGAGTATAAACATAATCGTGCTGACGCACACGATTGTCTGTCTGACACCTTATGTATAAATAGACCTCAACATATGCAATTCTTATGTTTACTATAGTGAGAAACGACCCGCTAGTTTGGTTTTGCTTCACCTGAAGGCATTTTCGTAGTTAACTAGAGAGATTAAATTAAGTGATTTATAGGCGTAAACTTCAACTAACGCTTGGTGGAAAATTGATTAGGTACGAGTTCATGAACAGAAATGCAGTGATTATAATTTTGGCTATTTTTTCCATTTCAGCTGTCGCTTATGGCCATGGCGGGGCGACCGGTATTATTAAAGAGCGTATGGATTTAATGGATAATCTAAAAGGCGCTATGAAAGAGCTAAAACCGATTATGCGAGGGCAAAAAGAATACGACGCTGAAACTGTAAAGAGGAATGCGCTTCTGATCCGAGATCATTCTGGCGAGCATATGACAAAGCTTTTTCCCGATGGCAGTTTAAATATGCCTAGCGAGGCGACTGCTGAAATATGGAATGAGTGGGAGAATTTTCAGCGCTTAGCACGCAATCTAGAACGCTTAGGGCAGGCCTTGCACGATGGAGCTGCCAACAATCAGAATGTGGAACCAGAAAATGGTATGGGGAATACCATGATGGGTAATTCAAATCATATGTCCGGCCATAGCATGATGGGAGAATCGGGCCCTATGAATGGTCGCATGGGGGAGCAAATGAGAGGCCAGGGAATGATGGGTGCCCAAGGTCAAGCAGCAATGGGAGCGCAACGGGGGCTAGACAACATGAGTGATGAACACCTTGCTTCCAAACCGAGCGCTGGCTTGTTTCGTATGATTGGGCAGAGCTGTGCTTCGTGCCATAAAAAATACCGCATCGAGAAATGACAGGAATGCCTCGCCGCTACTACAGCTTTTGCTTGCTTCTATTGCTTTTAGGGGGGGCGCTTCTATATTGGCTTTGGATGCCCCTGTCTCCAAGTTTTAGTTCAAAAGATATTAATGGAAATACAGCTCGGGGCGCTTACTTGGCGCGAATATCAGGATGTATTGCTTGCCATACTGATATCGACTCCGGCGGTAAATTCTTATCAGGAGGAAAACCTTTAACCACGCCTTTCGGTGATTTTCGTGCGCCAAACCTAACTTCAGACCCGAAACATGGTATTGGGGCGTGGACATTTCAACAATTTTCGACAGCACTAAGAGAAGGTATTTCACCTGAAGGAAAGCCGTATTATCCGGCTTTTCCATACACGTTTTACGAGAAGTTTTCTGATCAAGATGTAGCCGATTTATGGGTAGCGTTTCAAACCGTACCGCCAGTCGCTGAACCAGACCCCGAGCAGTCTATAATGTTTCCATTCAATTTTCGTGAAGGTTTAAAGCTATGGCGAGCCATGTTTTTTAGCCCATCTGCTTCAGTGGCGAATTCAGCGTCAGTCGATCAGCTCAATCGAGGAAAATTCCTGGTTGAGGTAGCCGCACACTGCGGCGCTTGCCATACACCAAGGAATCTTTTTGGCGCTTTGAACAGTCAAGAGACTTTTGCTGGTGGTTATGATGCTAACAACAATAAGGTTCCTGCTATCACGGCGGCTAATCTAAAGGAAAATGGCTGGACTGAGGATGATCTTGCCTACGCCTTACAGACCGGAATCAAACATGATGGCGATGTGTTTGGCGGCAGTATGAGTGAGGTAGTAGAGCATAGCACCGGATACATGAGCTGGAACGACTTAAAGGCTGTCGCACAATATTTATTAACACCTTAGAAGCCTTTGGTGCCTGATAGTACGGAAGACTTCTCCTTGAGGCTGACCCTCTCTTTTGGTATGAATATTATCTCTTACTACGTTTATTTTTAAATATTCCTTCATGAATAATTGATAGTATCGAAATGAATCCGTCATTATAATCCATTGATCCCAAATATCTGGCTCGTTCATGCGCACTATTTTGACAAGCAAAATCTGGCAACTTTTCTTAGCGATTGCATTTCTGACAATGCAGTCTGCTTCGGCGCATATTCATTTGGCATCCAACCATAATCATGACGGGGCGGGCCATTCTCACGCACAAGTAGCACATTCGCACAATGTTGCGTCTCATCATGCTGATGCTTTTGATCAAAATAGTCACACGAACCAGGTCGTCGAGCTAAGCCAAGACTGGATCGTTAAATATGTAAAGTGGCTCAATGACCTAGAGCCTCAAGCAGTCTTAGTCACTAGTTTTTCGTGCGATGAACAGAAAAACGTCACTCAGTTCTATTTTGACAAGTCCTTTGCATATCGCAGCTTCCATTTTCGCTCTAATGTTAAGGCTAGAGCACCGCCAAAATTATTTCCCTCTCTCGTTTAAAACATAAAATTTTACTAGCGTAAGCTAGAACTTATTATTGAGGTAAATAATGTTATCCGTATTTAAAAAATGCCGATGGCCCATCGCCGTTGGTTTCTATTTTATCTGTAGCGTCGTTTTCGGGCATGGCATGTCCGAAGCAGATAAGGCAAAAGCCTTAGAAGCAACTAACTGGGATTTTATTGAGTTAGGCGCAAGCCACATGGTCACCGGTTATGACCATTTACTCTTTCTTTTTGGGGTTGTTTTCTTTCTGACTCGATTTAATGACATTGTTAAGTTTGTCACTGCTTTTACAATTGGTCATTCGATCACGCTGCTTTTTGCAACGCTTTATCAGATCCAAGCAAATTACTATCTTATAGATGCAGTCATTGCGTTGACCGTCATATACAAAGGTTTTGATAATCTGGGTGGGTTTAAGAAGTATTTAAACATCGCTTCTCCGAATCTGCTTTTGATGGTCTTCGTTTTTGGTTTGATTCATGGCTTTGGTCTTTCAACCCGCCTACAAATGCTCCCGTTATCTGAAGAAGGGTTAGTGCTTAAAATTCTTTCGTTCAACTTAGGTGTCGAACTCGGTCAAATTGCCGCATTGACTGTCATGCTTGGTTTATTGGCTATTTGGCGCAAAACCAAGTCATTTAAAAACTTCAGTAATGCAGCGAATGTTTTTCTAATATCGCTTGGTG
>NZ_LWFZ01000628.1:0-25130 GCF_001635225.1 Oleiphilus sp. HI0086 | reverse complement strand
ATCTTTTTCTTTCAACTTCTCTTGCTGGTCTTTGTAAGTTGGTACACGTTCCAGCCAACCTAAAGGCGTCATCATTGACAACAATAGGTGCAACTCTGCATGTTCAGGCACCATAGACTGAACAAACATTGTCGCTGAACCTGGGTTAATACCCGCAGCAAGCCAATCGATCACCATATCCCACACGCTCTGTTCGATCATGAAAGGGTCTTCATAATGCGTTGTGAGTGCATGCCAGTCTGCAACGAAGAGGAAACATTCATAATCGTGTTGCAACTCTACCCAGTTCTTGAGTACACCATGATAATGCCCAAGATGTAGCTTGCCCGTAGGGCGCATACCGGATAAAACTCTTTGCTGTGATTCAACCGAACTCAAAGCTGGCTCCTATTTATAATCTGCTATGGATAATGGATTACGTGATGAAAGTCTGGCTCGTAAAAAATACCAATGACTACTTACATACCACCTTCCGTAAAAAACGGAAGTATACTTACTTTTCTTGATAATTTCAGGGTCAGTGTATTTTTCTGGTGATCGAAGCAAAAAAACCTTAAGTTCTAGGCTGGCGCATCGTTACAAATTCTTCTGCAGCAGTAGGATGAATACCAATAGTTTGGTCAAAACTCTGTTTCGTAGCGCCAGCTTTTAATGCAACGGCAATACCTTGAATAATCTCTCCGGCCTCTGCACCAACCATGTGAACACCTAAGACAGCATCTGTTTTCTTGTCTACAACCATCTTCATTAAGGTACGTTCATCACGCCCAGACAAAGTATGCTTCATCATTTTAAAATTAGACACATAGACATCAATGTCATCAAACTCTTCCCGCGCTTGCTCCTCACTCAAGCCAACCGTAGCAATATTTGGCTGACAAAAAACAGCCGTCGGTATCAAGGAATAGTCGACTAATGAAGGTTTAGTTGAGGAAAAGAAATAATTAGCTAAGAACATACCTTCGGCAAGCGCAACCGGCGTAAGCTGCATACCACCTATTACATCACCAATCGCATAGATCGAGGGTTCACTTGTTTGAAAATAATCATTAACCTTAATCTGACCTTTGTCATCAAGCGCTACCTTAGTATTCTCTATGCCTAAGTCGTAGGAGTATGGCTTTCGACCTGTTGCATAAAGCACCAAACCAGTAGATTCGGTAGCGCCACTTTTTAGCTGAAGATTTAAAGAACCGTTATCCAGCTTTGAAATACTGTCGATATTCTCATTAAACCTTAAGCGAATACCTTTTTTGCTAATCTCATCACGCACGAACTCCCGCACTTCTTGATCAAAACCGCGCAAGAACAGCTCACCACGATAAACCAAGGTCGTGTCGACACCAAGCCCTTGAAGAATTCCGGCCATTTCTACAGCTATATAGCCACCACCCACAACCGTTGCAGTATCGGGCAAGTTATCAAGATAGAAAAGCTCGTTGGAAGAGATTGCATACTCGGCACCTGGAATATTAGGTATGAACGGCCAACTTCCAGTCGCGACAACGATTCGCTCAGCCGAGTATTGCTGCCCTGCCACTTCGACAGTATGGGCATCAACTATGCGAGCTCGACCATTAATAATTTTAGCGCCCGAGTTAGTTAACAAGGAATCATAAATACCGTTTAAACGCTCAATCTCAGTATTCTTATTTTTGACCAGGGTTTGCCAGTTAAAACTCAGATCACCATTTAAATGCCAACCATAGCCTTTGCCGTCTTCAAGCTCTTCATGAACATGGGATGCATAAACAAATAGTTTCTTTGGTACGCAGCCTACATTTACACACGTACCGCCAAGATAGCGATCTTCTGCAACAGCAACTGTAGCGCCCATCGAGGCCGACATTCTAGCCAAACGAACACCGCCGGAGCCAGCACCAATTACAAACAAATCAAAATCATAAGATGACATAAAGAACTCTTCAAAAACGGATATTGTCGGTATGCCTAAGCTCGAAAACTACACTAGAGCATTTAATAGCTTAAGACAGGTAAAATATAAATACAGAATTAGTGACTGCACTCTTTGAATAATACATTTTCAACGAGCTCACCCAGTTTAACGGTTCCAAGGGTTTTATAACCAATACTCTTATAAAACTTCAAGTACCGCGTATTACCAGTATCAAGCGCTATACCGCCGGAGCGCGGGTTTTCTTTACAGATATCTTCTATCGCCAACATCAACTGCTTACCGTAACCCGAATTTCTGTATTTTGAATCCACCCCCAACAGAGGTAATTCATGGTGTTCACCTTTAGGTAGATACTCGTGGATCTGTTTATGGTAATTAATATAACGCCATGTACAGTCCATTCCTGCTGTAAGCATCATACGCAAACGCCAGTTCCACTGACGACTTAGTGTCAAACGGATATCCGGACTGCCAACTAGCGCAACTGCAATCAAATGATTATCCAATGCCAGGCCGATCACATCTTGCTGATTGGAAAAATGTAAGTTAATTAACTCTCGTATAGTTGCCCTGATACGTTGATCATAACCAGGGCGCGAAGCGTCAAATAGGTATTTAAAGGTAGGCTCATGTTTATAAGCTCTATATAGAATTGCTTTAGCTTCGGTAAAAGCGCCAGGTTCAAGTCGAACAACTCTTGCTTTGGTTTCTTCTGTTATTCTTGTCATAGGTGCCCCTAGTTCTTAGACTAATATATCGCGCTACAGACTTATGAAGACAATGTCATTCTGGCGCTGATCTTCCCTGGTGCATCATCTTTATCAATGGAAATCTGCTCGACTCGCACACCTAATGAGCTTTTCAAGCGACTTAACCAAGAAATTACCTTATCGAAAGAGGCGTCATCCACCCAAACTTTTAGCTTATTGTCGCCGCTTGGCTCGAAGCGCTTAAGTGCCACTTTCTGTTGCTTTGCAAGATTAGTAACCGATGAAACCAGCTGCTGGCTATTCAATGCTTTTTTGGAAGCACTGCCTTGATTGTTTTGACCAAGACTTCTCAGTGCGGCTTTATTCTGGTTTACCAAGGCTAGCAATTGCTGATTTTGCTCAAGCTTTGCCTCGGCTTGTTTTTTGTATTCATAAGCTGGCTTCATTAAGCCAAAGATCAGAATAACCAAGCTCAGAGCTACAAGCAGCACTTTAAGAGCCAAACGGTCACGTGCCGATAGCATCTCATACTGTTTGCGCATATTCAGTAGCGCAGAGTTCTGTTTTAAAGCTTCTAACATCTCAATATCTCTCTTAACTACCTAAACTAAGCACCGCCGACACTAATACGGCCGCGAAAATATTCTTTTTCTTGAACAGCGGAACTGATCTTCGCCGTTAGGCCAGCACTAACGATGGCATTTTTTAAACTCTCTAACTGATCAAAGCTTTGAGCCTGCATTTCTAAGACTAACTCAGCACGCTGCTGATTATAGTTAATGCTTTTAAATTGAAGCTGGCCTTTAAATTTGCTTCGATCAAACTGATACCCCGCCTCTCCTAATAAATGGAGAAAACCGACATCGACACTACTACCGCCCTGGCGCTGCTGGTTAAGCTTACCCTTGATAATACGCGGCAATTTGCCAAGTGTTGTCCGTTTCGAGTTGGGTACTATTTTTTGGTAGGCTGTTAATGCGCTTTGGCCAGCGGAATCAGCCTGCCCTTCAAAGTACATACCCTGGCCAATAAACACGCCGAATTGCAGTAAAAACCCAAGTCCAGCAAGTGCTGCAACAGCTCTCCAGCGATGCCAGGACCCGCTAGACTGACGAGCAATCACAAAATCGCCTTGGCACAAATTTGTCAGGGTTGTTTTATTACGTGTATAGCACTCACATAGGAATTCAAATTCACTTAAACCAAACTGCTCAACTGAGATAGACAGGTGTGGGTACTGCTCTATTTGAGCAAGCAACATCTTAGCCGCTTCCATATAGTCAGCTGCAACCCAAACCTTCATCGAAAGCTCGCGTGCTTCCTCATCTTCACTTGGCGCAAGAAAAACACTGTCTAAATATGGAATGAGGTTATCAGGCTTTAAGGAAATCATCTTTCCTTCGAGAGAACGAACGATTACTGAGCCGCTAGACAAACAAAGACTAAGGTCATCTTCAGCAATAGGCAGACACTGCGCATCGAGATACACGCCAGCTAAAGGAATATCGGCCATTTCGCTATTAAAAGACTGAAAATTTGACTCGAACAAAGAGTGGTCGATATTAATGACCGAGTAAGCGCCTCGTTTGCTTTTTGGCCCCAAACAAATATGTATTTGCTCAATATCTTGCGCAACCTGCTCTTCTACTGCAAAGGGTAGCGCTTGCTGCAGGTAACGAGCCTGACCTCCTGGCAGACTCACTTCGCTTACAAAGGCGGCTGAAGAAGGCCAAAGCGCAATCAGTTCAACATTCTCGATACCATTCTGCATTAAGGTCTGATCGATTATTTCCAGACTCGAACGCGCGCCATATTTAAGTTGCTCACCAGCAATATCATAGAGCGCCCATTCATATAACGCTCCTTCTACCTGATGTACTTTATGTGGCCTTACAAACAATGTATTTGGCATGAGTTTACTCTATCTGTTTTGAACGACGCTAATCGTTTTATTATAGCGCCACTTGCTCTTTGGTAATTAAATATTTTTGGCCCTGGTTACGACTAAGAACCTGTAAAGACCCGTCTTCGTTACTCCGATAGAGTACACTTCTTAACCTGACCGTGCGCTCGGAAAGTGTCACTTCGGTCGCTAACTCGTAAAAGTCAGATCGAACCCCGATGTAATTAAAGTTTATTTTTCCATCCGCAACTAAAGTCTCAGCCTTAAACTCGTCAATATTCTTCCAGGCCTTATCCTGACGAGCTTCTACCAAGCTATCTGCCTGGGCATCAGTAAGGGTTTCACTTAAACTCTGTAAAACTTCCGCTGTTGCAGTATTTACATTAACGGGAGCCCAACCCTGAGGCAATACAGTGACATGCTCTAATAGTTTTTTGAAGTCTTCATTACTGATTGTGGGAAGTAATCGTAATTCTGATATATCGAGCATAGGCTGGCCAGCATTTCTATAAGGAGGGTCTAAGGACAAATACTCGCCATCTTCCGCCCCATCAAAACCACTTGAGTCCTGATTTTCATCAAGCCAGTCAATAATTTGCTCAAGCTTTACCGTTTCGATCGCCAAACGATTAAATAAACGAGTGAAGCGTTCCTTCATTACAGGGATAACTTCCCCTGTCACACTGACTAGGTCATTTAGATTCAGCTTCCCTTGAACATCATTAAACTGTGACGAAACAATTGCACCTTCATAGGGTCTTGTTAAAGAGGACTCAAGAAAGGCTAGGTCATCATAGAATTCTTTTTCTACATCTTTATCATTATCCCAATCATCTTTTAGCCACCACTTTGCATATAACTCGGAGCCAATCGCGTATTGATACGCTTGAGACTGGGCAAATAAATTACCGGCCTGCTGAACAAAAATACTCTGTCTGTTGTACATACCGACAGACAGTATAGAAACTAATGCGAAAACAAAGATGACAATCATCAAGGCGACCCCGCCCTGTTTTTTAACTGAGCATGGGTACTGAATACCGTATGTTCTATATAGCAGAGGCATCAGTCTTTAGCCTTCTGGCCATCAAGACCGTTATCTGAAGATGCGCCGCCACTTAATTCAAGCTCTTTGCCGGAAAAATAGCTCCCTACCTCAAACAAGCGCTTCACCTTGCCGAAGCGTTTATGTGCTATTTCGATTTCAATTGCCTTGGGTAAGCTGTTGTTTGTTTGACGCGGGTCAGGTGAAGTGGTCTCGCTGTCAAGCGATTCAACAGGCCACTTACCCACCCATGCATCGCTCTCATTCAAAAAACGAAAATCAAGAGATTCAATATCGTTTAAGAGAGTCTTTCGAATGCTTTCACTGTCCTGAGTCTGATCAAGCGCTGTCCAGTAGTGCCTTACAAGCTTTTCACTATCCAGCTCGTAGGCGACACGTTGAATCTCGGAACGCTTATCGTCTAAAGGATTACGCCAGCCTACTCGGCTAAATTGGATTTTATAAAAATCAGAGCTGCTATCCAGTGCGTTTTGATAGTCGCCATACTCGTCTCGTATCGAACGACCAATGACTTGCGAAAGGTCGCGCTTAACGATCAGCATTGCTTTTTGAATTTGATTCAGCTCTTCGAGATGAACCTGAGTACGATCACTACTTGTGATCGCTGAGTTCAATACCTGCCAGGCGCCCAAACCAATTAATGCAGTAATACCTATCGCGATAAGGACTTCTAGCAATGTGAAGCCTTGTTGAGATGCAAGGGCTTGCTTGATTTTGGTGGAATCCAGCATTAGTAGCGCCCTAACATACTGGAAAGTGTTAGTTTTTTGCTCTTATCGCCACTCTGCTCATCGATAAGATAGACATCTACGTCGAGCTTGTTGATATCGGCATTTGCTGTTTTGCTAACCTTAGAAACCACCTGCCATTCTTGATTCGCAAACTCGATCTCTTCTTTATATTCTTTAATTGCAGGCAGTGATTTTGAAAGCTGAAGCTCTGTGATCTTATTTTCCGCAATCCAAGAAGCAACTATCTTATGCCTTACGTTAAAATATTGGCTAACGGTTGATGCCGTCACCTCTTGTTGAATCATGGCTACCGAGACGAAGACCAGCATAGCCATCATTACTTCTAAAAGTGTGAAGCCCGCATGCTTGGTTATCTTAGAAAGATTACGTTGCCTGATAGACCTATGCATTAGCCTGCATCCTCATCCTGTTGCAGGAAGGGTACAACAATCTCACCTTGCTCATCAGTCTTGATTTCGATCCGGCTATCGCTGTCGCCCATGAGTTGAACACCAATAACAAACTGATCAACTTCACCACTGGATAGCAGCATAAAACTAGGTTTTTTTGAGGATTCTTCAATTTCCAGAGTGTCAGTGTTGCCGATATACTCGCCTGATACAGAGGTGCCGAGGATTTCGCGCCCTTTCCCTTCCCGCTGAAAGTCTAATGTTAACCACTCGGGCAAACTTCGGGGTCGTAAAGCTTGTTTCGTAGAGCTTTCCCACTTTGAAGCTTCTTCGTCCCAAACCAGAAATTCGTAGCCTTCATCCTCAATCAATACGCCAATTTCTTCATTGGAGTAAATAGCCTCATCGGCAGCAAGACGAAGCAAGGCTTGCATACGAGTTACCTCGTTGATCATTTCGCGCGTCTGATTACCACCGCCAACCGTCATTAAGGCGAGAGACGAGATTAAACCAAGCAAAACCAGAACAACCAGCAACTCAATCAAAGTAAAACCACGACCGCTAACGGTTGAGGTTTTAGACCCGATCACTGGCTTAACCCTAGCGAACATTCCCTTAAGGGGAAGCATATAATGTTTACTCTTCCATCACGCCGTCTGATTAATTCATATCGTGATTGCTGATATCTTCACCACCATCTGTACCACCTTCACGCCCATCGGGACCAAAAGAGTACAAATCATAAGGGCCTTCAGAACCTGGGCTGACATATTGATACTCATTCTTCCATGGGTCGATTGGAACATTTGGAAGGTAACCATCCTTGCTCCAGTTTTTTGCTTCTGGTGAACCGGAAGGTTTATTAACTAGTGCCTCCAAACCTTGTTCCGTACTTGGGTAAGAGAAGTTATCTAGCTTATACATATCTAAAGCATTACCAATATTACGGATCTGGGTTTTAGCGACGCCAATTCTGGCTTCTTCGCCTCGGCCAAGAATATTGGGTGCCACAACCGCCACTAAAAGACCTAGGATCACCATGACCACCATTATCTCGATTAGCGTGAAACCGGATTGCTTAACATGTGAACGTTTCATCTTACTTCCTTATCTAAGTAGGTATTTATAATTTCTTGTGATAACTGCACAACCAAAGTGGCCGACGATTTTATACCAAAATCTATGCAACCAAATTACTCATATTCAATATAGGCAACATAATCGCCAAGACAATGACCAAAACCACGCCGCCCATAAAGAGCAACATGAGCGGTTCAAACAAACCAAGGATTGTTTCGATTAGTCCTTGCAGATCGCTTTCCTGATGCCGTGCTGTTCTTTCAAGCATTTCATCCAACTCGCCACTAGACTCGCCGCTGGCGATCATATGAATCATCATTGGTGGAAAGTAGCCTGTTTGCTCAAGAGAATTGTGCAAGTTTGCACCTTCACTCACTTTCTGCGCTGCTTCAGCTAAGGATGCTTTGAGGCAATCGTTTGTTAAGACCTCGGAAGATATGCGCATCGCATCAACTAAAGGCACGCCGCTACTATTAAGGATACTAAGCGTACTAGCAAATTGAGAGGTATTGGAGCCCCTCGAAATCTTTTGAATAAATGGCATACCTAACAAGCGCTTATGATACGCAAAGCGGAAGCCATCTTTCTTTAGCATGACCTTAAAGCCCATACCGGCCAAGACAAGGATAATGAGTATCAGCAAACCCCAGTCACCCAAGAAATCGCTCACGGCTAAAAGGCCCTGAGTCAGTGATGGTAGGTCTTGTCCGTTGTTAACGAACACCTCAATGATATCTGGCACAACATAGGTCAATAGAAATACAACGATTGAAACAGCAACGAAGCAAAGTATTACAGGGTATATCGCAGCCAGCTGTATCTTTTGGCGTGCTTGTTGACGTGCTTCGGTATAATCGGCCAGCCGGTTAAGCACCAGGTCAAGGTGACCGGCATGCTCGCCTGCAGCAACCGTAGAGCGATAAAGATTAGGGAAAGCAGCCGGGAATTCAGCAAGGCTATCGGCAAGCGTATAACCTTCTAGTACTTTTGCTCTAACCGCCAGCAACATACTACGAACGTTTGTTTTCTCGCTTTGACTAGCCACCGCACTAAGCGTCTCTTCAATAGGAATACCTGACTGAATCAACGTAGCGATCTGACGGGTAAGTAACGACAGCTCTTTGACACTCAACCTACGCCTTGAGGAACCGCCACCGCTATTGCTCTTTTTCTCAGAACTTTGTTCAACTTCAAGCGGAGCTAAACCTTTTTCGCGCAGTTGCTGTCGAACCTGCCGAGCGCTGTCCGCCTCTATTACACCTTTTTTTTGCTTGCCCTTTTGGTCAAGCGCCTTGTACTCAAATGCAGCCATGACTATCCCCGATGGGTCACCCTTACCACTTCTTCAATCGTGGTAACGCCAGCCAACACCTTCTGAATACCATCATCATGTATGCTTGGACCACACTTACGTGCATAAGTTTCAAGCTCTAGCTCACCGGCTTTGCTATGAATAAGTTCACGCATCTGTTCATCTATTTGGACAAGTTCGTAGATACCAATACGGCCCTTATAACCAAGATGATTACACTCTGGGCAACCTTTTGCTTTGTAGATAGGAGGTTTCGATTGGCCAGGCCCGTGCTCTATATGCAGAAATTCGCATTCGCTATCATCAGGTTCGTAGGGTTGACGACAGGAGGTACACAGAACACGAACCAAGCGCTGTGCCATAATACCAACAAGGCTCGAGCTAATCAGGAAAGGCTCAACCCCCATATCCATCAATCGGGTGATAGAGCCAACGGCACTATTAGTATGCAAGGTTGATAGCACCATGTGCCCGGTCAAACTGGCTTGAACCGCAATTTCAGCTGTTTCGATATCACGGATCTCACCAATCATTACCACATCAGGGTCTTGACGAAGGATCGCTCTAAGGCCTCGGGCGAAAGTCATATCCACTTTAGTATTAACCTGGGTCTGCCCAATACCTGGCAAGTTGTATTCTATTGGGTCTTCAACCGTCAGAATGTTACGACTGCGGTCATTAATATGAGACAGACCTGCGTACAATGTAGTGGTCTTACCAGAACCGGTTGGCCCGGTAACTAGTAATATGCCATGCGGCCTCGCCAGAATACTTTTTAAAACATCTGAGTCACGCTCCGATGTTCCTAGGATATCGAGAGACAAACGCCCTGCGTTCTTATCAAGTAAACGAAGTACGATTCTCTCTCCGTTCGCTGAAGGCATTGTCGATACACGGATATCCACTTCTCTGCCACCAACACGCAATGAAATTCGACCATCTTGAGGTACACGCTTTTCAGCAATATCGAGTTTTGCCATAACCTTGATACGAGACACCAGCAAAGGCGCTAGTGCGCGCTTGGGTTTAACGATTTCTCGCAAGACTCCATCCACTCTAAAGCGAACGACAAGCTGTTTTTCAAATGTTTCTATATGCACATCTGAAGCATCATTTTTTACTGCTTCGGTCAAAATAGCATTAATTAGTCTGATGATCGGCGCATCATCTTCTTGCTCTAATAAGTCCTCGGTCTCTGGAACCGAGTTTGCCAAGCTGGCCAGATCCATATCGTCGCCCAGACCTTCGACCATCTGCATTGCTTCAGCAGAGTCATTTTGGTAAGCAAGCCCTAAAGCTTCGTCGAACTCTGCCTCATCAACTTGTTGAAAAGGAACCTCACCAAAAGTTAGACGGTTTACTTCTGCAAAAGCCTGGGAGCTAAGACCCGCCCGATAAAGAATCTCATACTCGTTATTTTGATTTTTCAACAATACTATCCCTTGCTTCTTAGCAAAGGAGAATGGCAACCGCTCAAATGGAAGCATTAAACCAGTATCTTCAACAGAGCCGGATGCGGTGCCGGACTCTTCTAAAGTCGGAATATCCGCTGCATCAGCACTATTATGTTGAGACTCTTCTATCACGGTAACCCCTTAAATTCGGTCCGCCAGGTTAGTATTATTCATAATCCCACGAGCAAGCTAAATTAAGCATTTAACTTAAGTAAGACGAGCATTGTATTGTCTTAATCTTATAAACAATAGACGATTACATTAAAACATCGTAAGACTAATATAAACGCAAAAACACGCACTTTATTAACTAATTCATATATTTTGTCAGGATAAGCAAAATTAAGTCCTATGAAATACCAAAATACCCTGACAGAACCCCATAAAAAAAGCGCTACAGTAAAACCATTTTTTGAAGACTCTTACATAAGCAAAGCTAGATCTTGTGCTACTATAATGGCTAAGACATAAATATAAATGATCACGGCTGAAACATTGCGAAACTGTGACAGCGACGACTAATCCAGGTTTATTAACATGTTGTTTAACCGGCTTCCCTTAATATCAGCGCTCGCATTATGCGCACTTATTTGCGGAAGTATTTATATACAACTAGCCCCTATTTTCATCCAAGACCTTAAAAAAGATCTTAAGCCTACAACCCCCTCTAGCAGTGTCGCGCAAACAAATACTAACAAGCCGCAAAAAACTCACAACATCTCCAAGTTCAGCCTGTTTGGCGACGTTAACAAGGCCATAAGCAAACCAAAACCAGTCGCCAAAGACCTCCCAAAAACTAGCCTAAAACTTCTGCTTACGGGCGTCATGGCAAGCGGTAATACTGACAATGCCAGCGCCCTTATCCAAGGACCAGATAAACAAACCTTAAACTATCGAATAAATGACGAACTGCCGGGCGGTGCAACACTTAAACAAGTTTATCCAGATCGTGTCGTATTAGAACGCTCTGGGCGATTAGAAAACCTGGTATTTGTCGAACAGCGCCCTATTGGCTTTGAAAGCTATGAGCCAGTGGATGATCCTGAAATTGAGGAAACAGAGAACACCGAAAACAACCCCATCATTACAACTCGCGCAGCAAACCCGGGCAGAACGCAGGGCATAAAAGACCGTTTAAGCAAACTTCGGAAGCGAATGCTTAAAAATAGAGTAAACCAATAAGTCACAATGACTCCGATATTCAATAGCTATTGCTTAGGCCTCACTCTTTTAAGGACCCCGATTTACAAGCGGGTTGTCATAATTTTTTTTATTACGACCTGCGCCTCAGCCCTAGACCTTAACTCTAAAGTTCTCGATTTTATTGACCAGCGCTTCGGCCAGGACGCTGTTAGCCGACTCCAGCAATGGGAAAGAATCGCTAATTACAAACAAAACATTACCCATCAACAAAAGCTAAAACTTGTAAACCAGTTCTTTAATAGAGTGAAGTTCGTATCCGATCAAGAACAATGGAATAAGGAAGATTATTGGGCAACGCCATTAGAGTTTTTGGCAACCAATGCTGGCGACTGTGAGGACTTCTCAATTGCAAAGTACTTTACGCTTCGGGAAATGGGAATCCCTGATGACATGATAAAAATCACCTACGTCAAAGCGCTTGAGCTGAACCAGGCTCACATGGTCCTCGCCTATTACCCGACTCCAGACGCTGAACCCCTCATTCTCGACAACCTGATTAATGAAATAAAACCAGCAGGCCAACGTACCGACCTGGCACCTGTATACAGCTTCAACGGTGAAGGCTTATGGCTTTCGAAGATTAGAGGTCAGGAAGGTAAACGCATTGGCAATGCAGATAAGCTGGAAAGCTGGGTAGAGCTATTGAACAGACATTATAAGTTACTGAAATAAGCATCACCCACCCTTTAACCCACCACAACACAATTTTGTCACTAGACCACACAATGTTGACGTTAACGTCAACGTAAGTATATCATGATAGCTAAAGTAAATTGGCCAAAAAGGGTTGATAGAATGAGCCAACAATTCAGCATTAGCGAACTGTCTCGCGAGTTCGATGTCACCACCAGAACCATACGCTTTTATGAAGCAGAGGGACTTCTGCACCCTACCCGAAAGGGACAAACGCGAATTTATTCAGATGCCGACAGAGTCACACTAAAACTGATTATTCGAGGCAAACGCCTTGGTTTATCGCTTGCCGAGTCAAAAGAACTCATTCAGTTGTACGACCCAAGTGGTGCAAACCAAGTTCAATTACGACGCCTGCTCGATAAAATTAATGAGCGCAGACAAGTCTTAAAGCAACAGGTTGAAGATATTCGTGTTATGCAGCTCGAACTTGATGAAGCCGAGTCTCGGTGCATAGACGCGATAAATAAACAAAAGACATAAACAATCTCTTACCGAATAAATAGAAATGTGAGGCCAACCATGCAATTACTAAATTTTGATTTGTGTGAAACCAATGACATGCTCAGAGACCAGGTCTCTAACTTCGTCGCAAGTGAGATTACGCCCATCGCTGCAAAGACCGATAGTGATAACGAGTTCCCTAACGAGCTTTGGCCTAAACTTGGTGAAATGGGTCTATTGGGCATGACCGTACCGGAAGAGTTTGGCGGCACAAACATGGGCTACCTTGCTCATGTACTGGCAATGGAAGAGATCAGCCGCGGCAGCGCATCGATTGGCCTTAGTTATGGCGCTCATTCAAATTTATGTGTTAACCAAATCAACCGTAACGGTAGCCAAGAACAAAAAGAAAAGTATTTACCGAAGCTTATTTCGGGTGAGCACATTGGTGCACTCGCAATGAGTGAGCCGAACGCTGGTAGTGACGTTGTGAGCATGAAACTTAAAGCCGAAAAACGCGGTGACCATTATGTTCTCAACGGTAGCAAGATGTGGATTACCAACGGGCCCGACGCTAACACCTATGTCATTTACGCTAAAACGGCGCCAGAGAAAGGCCCGCACGGTATAACTGCCTTTGTCGTCGAGCGTGACTGGAAGGGCTTTAGTCGGTCTCCTAAGCTAGACAAGCTGGGTATGCGCGGTTCAAACACCTGCGAACTGGTATTTCAAGATGTCGAAGTCCCTGTTGAAAATGTTCTTGGTCTTGAAAATGCGGGCGTTAAAGTACTAATGAGCGGCCTCGATTATGAACGTGTCGTGCTATCAGGTGGGCCAACGGGCATTATGCAATCTTGCCTCGACCTGGTTATACCTTATATCCACGAACGCAAACAGTTTAATCAGTCGATCGGCGAGTTCCAGTTAATCCAGGGAAAGATGGCTGATATGTACACAGCACTCAATGCCAGCCGCGCCTACTTATACGCCGTTGCTAAAGCCTGTGACCGAGGTGAGACCACCCGTAAAGATGCGGCCGGTATCATTCTATACAGCGCTGAAGCAGCAACTAAAGTGGCCTTGGAGGCAATCCAAATACTTGGCGGCAATGGCTACATTAACGAGTTCCCTGCTGGGCGCCTATTACGAGATGCGAAGCTCTATGAAATTGGTGCCGGAACTTCCGAGATTCGTCGTATGCTAATCGGCCGCGAATTATTTATGGAAACGCGTTAACACCCTGCCTCGTTAATTAAAGCCAAGCCTTAGCAAATATTGCTAAGGCTATCGATGGATAGAATCATTTATGACCGTTATACAATCCAACACAGACGCTTTAAGCGCACAGTTTAAAGAAAGAAAGCTTGCGATGGACGAGCTGGTGACTGGGCTGCGTGAAACCATTCAGGCCACCGCAAATAGCGCTGGGCCTGAAGCGGTAAAGCGCCACCTAGCTAAAGGAAAGCTTTTACCCAGAGACCGAGTCACGAGATTAATTGATCCCGGCTCACCATTTCTTGAGTTATCTCAACTTGCTGCCCATGAGGTATACGATGAAAAGGTTCCCTCTGCCGGTGCAATTACTGGCATAGGCCGAATCAATGGCACTGAGTGCATGATTGTTGCCAACGATTCGACGGTTAAAGGAGGCACTTACTACCCTCTTTCGGTTAAAAAACATCTCCGCGCCTTAACCATCGCTGAAGAGAATCGCCTACCCTGCGTCTACCTTGTAGATTCAGGTGGCGCAAACCTCCCTAATCAGGATGAAGTCTTTCCGGACGAGGATGACTTTGGCAACATTTTCTATCGACAGGCCAACATGTCTGCCAAAGGGATTCCACAAATCGCCGTGGTACTTGGCTTGTGTACCGCTGGTGGCGCTTACGTCCCTGCAATGGCCGATGAAAGCATAATGGTTCGCAACCACAGTACAATCTTTCTAGCAGGCCCACCGCTAGTTAAAGCTGCAACCGGTGAAGAAGTTAGCGCAGAAGACCTGGGCGGCGCTGATGTGCATTGCAAAACCTCTGGTGTTGCTGATCATTATGCCGACAGTGAAGAGCATGCTATCCAGATCGCTCGAGAATGTGTATCAAACCTCAATTGGCAGAAGCCGCAACAAATGGCTACTCGCCCAGCAAAACCACCTAAGTACCCGGAAAATGAAATAAACGGAGTAGTTCCAACTGACCTTAAAACCCCCTACGACGTACGAGAAGTCATTGCCCGAATCGTTGATGATTCAGACTTTTCAGAATTCAAGCAATACTTTGGTGAAACACTCGTTTGCGGCTTTGCACATATTTACGGGAACCCGGTCGGTATTATTGCTAACAATGGCATTTTGTTTTCGGAGTCTGCTCAAAAAGGCGCGCACTTTATAGAACTATGCTGCCAACGCAAGATTCCTTTGATCTTCCTGCAAAATGTCACTGGTTTTATGGTCGGCAAATCCTTTGAAGAAGGCGGTATCGCCAAGCATGGGGCAAAGATGGTCATGGCCGTCGCTTGCGCTAAAGTTCCGAAGTTTACGATCATTATTGGCGGAAGTTTTGGTGCCGGAAATTACGGCATGTGCGGGAGAGCCTATCATCCACGATTCCTATGGATGTGGCCAAATGCACGTATTTCAGTAATGGGTGGCGAACAGGCTGCAGGCGTTCTGGCACAAGTTAAACGAGATAGTTTGGCTAAACGTGGCATCAATTGGTCTGATGAAGAAGAACAAGCACTCAAGCAACCGATTATCGAACAGTTTGAAAAACAGGCACACCCTTATTATGCCAGTGCACGCTTATGGGATGACGGCATAATCGAGCCTAGCGACACTCGAAAAGTTCTTGGCGTCGCAATCTCAGCTAGCCTAAACGCACCAATAGAAGATACCGAGTTTGGCGTATTTAGAATGTAAGTATGAGCGATCACTCAAATTACTCATAAGGTACAATTCAATGAATCAGGATATTAACCATGCAGCCAGCAAGTACTCTTCAATTTGATAAGCAAATCGCCACCCTTTGCTTATCGCGCCCTGAAAAGCACAACGCTTTCGATGACCAGGTAATTACCGAACTACGCGCACATATAAAAACAGTCAACGACTCAGATGCGCGCGTTATGGTACTCAAAGCTGATGGTAAACATTTCTGCGCCGGGGCTGACTTAGCCTGGATGAAACGTATGGCAACGCTAAGTCATGAAGACAACCTTCACGATGCACGCCAACTTGCTGCGCTTATGCAAGAGTTAAACGATCTTAGGATTCCCACAATAGCACGCGTACAAGGAGCCGCCTACGGTGGAGCAATCGGGCTTATCGCGTGCAGCGACATTGCCATCGCCGATGAGAAATCACGTTTCTGTTTAAGCGAAACGAAACTCGGTTTAACACCTGCCACCATCGGGCCTTTTGTTGTTGAAGCCATCGGCCCTCGCATCGCAAAAAGACTATTCTTAACTGCTGAAGTATTTAAGGCTCAAGCAGCAAAGGGTTATCAACTTGTCCATGAAGTTGTAGCAACTGAACAATTAGATGAGCAAGTACAGGCTATTGTTGAACAAATTTTAACAACTGGCCCGCAAGCCAGTATTGCAGCCAAGCAGCTAGTGGCTGACATAGTGCAAGCTCCTGAAGACTTAAGTGAACGCACCAGCCAGCTTATTGCTGACTTACGCGTATCGGAAGAAGGTCAAAATGGATTGAAGGCATTTTTCGATAAGCAGCCAGCTCCTTGGATTAAGAGCAATAAGGAGTAAACACAAGCATGAGTGATCAAGTAAGAATTGTTGAAGTGGGTCCGCGTGACGGGCTACAAAACGAAGCTGGAATCGTAAGCTTGGAAGATAAACTCGCCTTAATCGAACAGCTTGGCAAGGCTGGACTGAAGCAAATAGAGGCCGGTAGCTTTGTTTCACCCAAGTGGGTTCCCCAGATGGCCAGTAGTGCAGAGGTTTTCACAAAGCTAAGTCGCAGAGATGATATCTGTTACTCAGCTCTCACCCCAAACCTCAAGGGTTATGAAGCAGCCAAATCTGTCAATGTGGATGAGGTTGCCATATTTACTGCAGCTTCAGAAGGCTTTACTCAGAAAAACATCAACTGCAGCATTGATGAAAGCATTGCTCGTTTCGAGCCACTTATTACCCAGGCCAAGCAGGATAATTTGCGCGTTCGAGCTTATGTTTCTTGCATTATCGCCTGCCCTTACGATGGCATCACTTCGCCTGAAAATGTTACTAAAGTCTGTGAGCGCCTGCTGAGCATGGGCTGCTACGAGGTATCACTCGGCGATACAATTGGCATTGGTACGCCCGTTCAAATAAAAACGCTGCTCTCTCAACTATTGAGACACTTCTCGACCAATCAACTAGCCTGCCATTTTCACGATACCTACGGCCAAGCGCTTGCCAATCAATACGCAGCCCTAGAGTTAGGCTACAGAACTTTCGATACCTCAGTAGCTGGCTTAGGTGGTTGCCCCTATGCAACCGGAGCCTCTGGAAATGTCAGCACAGAAGACACCGTTTATATGCTCCAGGGGGCTGGCATGGAAACAGGTATTGAGCTAGACAAGCTCATTGAAGCAGGAAACAGAATTTGCAATGCAATTGGCCGAACTAATCAATCAAAAGTAGCGCTCGCATTAAAATAACCAGACTCGGAACAGCACGACATGAATCAGCAAAATAACGAATGCCTTTGGCAACCTAGCATAGACCGCATATCGCAGACAGAACTGACTCGATTCATGTCTTATCTAAATCAGCAAAGCGAACATTCATTTGAAAGCTACGATCAACTCTATCGTTGGTCTGTCTCTGATAAGCAGGCATTCTGGTCACAGCTGTGGGATTTCTTTGATGTCAAAGGTCATAAAGGCGAACTCACCTTGCTTAATGAAGACAAGATGCCGGGTGCGCAATGGTTTCCAAATGCGACCTTGAACTTTGCCGAGAATCTGTTGCGCCAAGCTGAAAGCAGCCCTGCATCGATAGCGATTGTTGAACGTGGCGAGCATGGCCTTAGAACAGAGCTTAGTTACCAGGAACTACTCCAGCAGGTTAATAAGTGTGCCACATATCTTAAGCAAGTGGGCGTAGCAAAAGGCGATGTGGTAGCCGGCTTCCTACCAAATAGTTGCTATGCGGTGATTGCCATGCTTGCTACAAGTAGCCTCGGTGCAATCTGGACATCCTGTTCACCCGATTTTGGCGTAACAGGCGTGCTCGATCGCTTCGAACAAACTCGTCCTAAAGTCCTTTTTGCTACAGACGGTTATTACTATGGAAATAAAACTATCAGCAGCCTTGAACGTGTTAAAGCCGTCCAGAAAGGTCTAAGCGAATTAGAAGCCTGCATACTGATTCCTTATCTCAAGCCAAAAGATAGCGACAAAGAAGCCCTTGGTGATTCATTTCATACCTGGGCGGATGTAATGAAGGTAGAGGACAACAGCGCATTGTCATTCACGCAAATGCCCTTTTCGGCACCGCTGTACATCCTCTATTCATCAGGAACAACAGGCAAACCCAAATGCATTGTACATAGCGCTGGTGGTACCTTGATTCAGCACCTCAAAGAGCTTGCACTGCATACCAACGTCAAGCCAAATACCAAGCTTTTCTACTACACAACCTGTGGCTGGATGATGTGGAACTGGCTCGTTTCTGGTCTAGCCTTAGGTGCTACGCTAGTGTTGTATGACGGCTCACCATTCCACCCAGAACAAACCAGCCTGCTTGATATTGCAGACGAAGAAGGTATCGATATTTTTGGGGCTAGTGCCAAGTATTACGCTGCCTGTGAGAAGTTTGGTCTGTCGCCGAAGCATAGCCACCAACTTGATAGCGTCGAAGCATTCTTATCAACCGGCTCCCCCTTGAGCCACGAAAGTTTTGAATATATTTACCGCGACATTAAGACGGACGTATGCGTCTCTAGTATTTCCGGGGGCACAGATATCATCTCTTGTTTTGCGCTAGGAAACCCGAATCTTCCAGTATACAAAGGTGAGCTTCAATGCATTGGCTTAGGGATGGACGTACAATTTTTAGATGATGATGGAACTAGCCTTACACAAGGAAAAGGAGAGCTTGTTTGTAAGCAAGCCTTCCCTTCCATGCCAACCTGTTTCTGGAATGACAAAAATAACGAAAAATACCAAAGCGCTTACTTTAAACGCTTTGACAACACATGGGCTCATGGGGACTACGGAGAGCTTATTGTCCACGAAGCAGATAATGGAACACCAACCCAAACCGGCGTAATCATTCACGGCCGCTCTGATGCAATCCTTAACCCTGGCGGTGTTCGAATAGGTACTGCTGAGATTTATCGTCAGGTTGAAAAGGTTGAGGAAGTGTTTGAGTCAATTGCTATCGGCCAAGAATGGCAAGATGATGTTCGTGTCATTCTCTTTGTCCGTTTACAAGAAGGTTTAACACTAGACACGCAGCTTATCGATAAGATAAAACGAAGTATCCGCGAGAATACTACACCAAGGCATGTGCCCAATAAGATTCTTCAAGTCACGGACATTCCCAGAACATTGAGTGGAAAAATTGTCGAGCTAGCCGTTAGAAATGTCGTGCACGGCAAAGAGCTTACAAATATAGAAGCATTGGCAAACCCAGAGGCATTAAACTTATATAGCAACTTAGCGGCCCTGAAAAGCGACTAGCACAATGACTATAAAATCAATAGAGAAGGCAATCTTCTCTATTGATAATAGGCGCTTTACAATAAACCGTAATCGCGTTCCACACGTGAAACCCTGACTTTATAGTCTCTATACCAGCGCTCCTTTCCTAAAGACTGTGCTGCAGTATGTTCTAGATTATCTTTCCACGCTTTAATCGATTCCAGATCACGCCAATAGGAAACCGTCACACCTAGTGAGTCACGTGCTGACTCTAAGCCCAAAAACCCGTCTTGCTCACTGGCAAGCGCTTCCATACGAAGAGATGTGTTAGAGTATTCCTTATCATCGCTACTAAGTACTGAGGTAAAAATGACAGAGTAATAGGGAGGTTGCGGTGTGCCTACAATTGCGTCCATTCTGCTTATTGCTCCTTGTAAAAACAGTTTCTGTAGTGAAAAAACACGTTCCCAGCTTCAACTTACTAACCATAAATTTTGCCCGCGCCCTGCGGGTAAAAGCTACAGTTCAAATAAACTATTTTTTGCTCTTCAAATCAAGAAAAATTGGCTAGATTTTTTAACTCGAGAAGCCAAAACGAGGTTGGCAAAAAAATGCCTAAGTTGGACATCCAGCAAATTCAAGCTATAATTTTCCTATGATTTCTCCGGATACGGATACACGATAATGCGAGCATTTATTTCGAAAGCCACGTTACTTTATCTGTTACTCAGCACCACGACCGCCCTCGCTAACAAACAAGATCAAGTAGCTATTTCTTTGGCCTTTACTTTTTCAATGCCCCCATACTTAAGCCAGGATAAAAAAAGCGGTATTGAACGTGACATTATCTATATCGCACTTACCCAAGCAGGCTACGAATCAATTAGTATTGAGAATGTCCATTACCTACGCGCAATAGAGTTAGTTAAAAGTGGCAGCATCGACGCAATTGTTTCAAATCAATCAAATACGATCTATTCTTCCAATTTGCCGGGTATTTCCACGAGCCACAAAACACTTGACTATGTGGACTGTGCCATCTCACTCGCTAGCCAGAACCTACAACTTAAAACTATATATGATTACTATGACAAGCATATTTGGGCTTTCAAAAGTGCGAGCACTACCTTGGGCCAAGACTTTCAGCTTATGACTCAGAATAACAAGAAGTACACTGAGGATGTTGATCAATTAAAACAACTCGACATGCTCGCAATGAAGCGCATTGACATTGCTATTTCGGATCGAAATATTTTTTCCAGCAAACACAAAAACAGCAGGAAATATCAATCCCTGGAATTTAGCTTCGACAATATTGCTCCCCCCACTTCTCGAGTAATTCGATCGATGGATAGGACATTAATCCAAAAGTTCAATAAGGGCTTGGAGGGCATTCAGGGTAATGGTGAGTACCAGGCTATCTTGAGTAAATATAGAGACTCTTATGCGGGGACTTGCGAATAAACCAGGTTAATTAAATCGCTCGATAGATAATTCCTGGGCGGCACTGAATCATTTCAAAGTACTCCGATAAACCATTAAGTGACTCAGAAGCACCTAAGATCAAATACCCTCCCTTCTTCAAAACACTATGTATTTTGACCAGAATCTTTCGTTTTAATTCAGGTGAGAAATAGATCAAGACATTTCTACAAAAAACCACATCGAGATTAGTTCCAACTCGACCGTAACCTTCCATCAAGTTTAACAACTGAAAATCAATGCTAGTTTTGTACTCAGGTTTAATCTGCCAACGACCATCTTCAAGCGAACTAAAACACTTCTTCAAGCGTTGCTCAGACATTCCGCGCCCAAGCGCCAACATCTCATAGATACCAGACTTCGCGTTAGCAAGCACTGTCGGTGAGATATCTGTCGCGACAACCTTTACCCCCCCCTTCAATCTACCGGGCTTAGACTCTTGAAACTCTTTCGCAATGATAGAGATCGAATAAGGCTCTTGACCTGTTGAGCATGCTGCTGACCATATTTTCAAGGGTGCAATAGTATTCTGCTTATCTGCTTCAACGAAGATTTTTTCTTTTAGAACAGTAAAAGGATGAGAGTCTCGAAACCATAAAGTTTCATTTGTAGTCATCGCATCAATCACTTCTTCTCTGAGATTGCGATGTGAAATACTCTTAAGCTTGGACACGAGCTCACTTAGGCTTGCAATCTGATGCTTTGCCATCACAGGCTTGAGGCGACTACTCACTAGATAAGCCTTATTTTCACCCAACAATATCCCGCACGCTTCCTCTAGAAAGGTGCGGAATAAGTGATACTCCTGAGCTGAACTATCTAATTGCATAGCCACCCTTTAACGAGCATGTTGCGCTGTACATCTAAGCTTTCGTCTTGATACGATCAATGATATCCATCACTTTTTCCGCAAGTTCATCCGGACTAAACTTGGCCATAAAGTCATCGGCACCAACTTTTTCTACCATTGCCTGGTTAAACACACCACTCAATGAAGTGTGCAGCATAATATAAAGTGGTGCTAAACGATGATCATCCTTACATAAGGTCGTCAAGGTGTAGCCATCCATCTCTGGCATCTCTACGTCTGAAATCATCAAATCAATATGATCATTAAAGTGTGACCCGTCCGCCACAAGTTCCCTTAGATAATCGTAGGCCTGTTTACCATCATTCTTGGTAATTACTGTAATGCCGATAGCTTGTAGGCAGTTTTGTATTTGCTTACGCGCAACCACCGAGTCATCAACGACCAGAACGGTAGGCGGCGATTCACTATTACGTTCACACACCTGTTCTACGAACTCTTCGTTAACGGTTTCTTCTACAGGCGCCACTTCAGACAGAATCTTCTCTACATCGATAATTTCTACAAGCTTATTATCGATACGAGTGACGGCAGTCAGGTAATTTTCGCGTCCGGCACCCTTTGGCGGCGGATGAATCTCTTCCCAATTAAGGTTAACGATACGTTCAACATCACCAACCAGGAAGCCTTGAGTCTTTCTGTTGTATTCAGTAATAATGACAAAGCTATTGGGAATTGTCTCTTCCGCAATCGGCATCTGTCCTGTTGCCATCCCCATATCCATAATAGGGATAGTTCCACCACGAATATGCGCGACACCGCGAACAACAGGATGTCGTTGTGGCATCATAGTTAACTTAGGGCACTGCAATACTTCTTTAACCTTAAAAACGTTAATTCCGTATATCTGCTGACCCTGAAGCTTAAACAACAATAATTCCAGTCGATTCTGCCCAACGAGCTGAGTTCGTTGGTTAACACTGTCCAGAATACCGGCCATATATATAGCTCCCCTAACGATGTTCAGAGCGGTATGTTACTTGCTTAAGTATTTAGCAGAATGCTTGATACTTAAGCAAATAGGTAAAACCCTGAGCAACGATTTGTACTTTTGACGCAACACTCAGTTTACGCAATAAAGTACTTGTTATTACACGTGCTTTTTAATTTTTTGCACAGCTAACAATAGCATAGGACATAAAATGAAAATTAGTAGGCAAATATTCTGGTTACCGCTTCTTTTTCTGAGCACACTAGTTATCGGGAGCGAGACCGTAACTTTGGAGAATAAGCATAGTCACGCTACGCCTGAAGAATTAGCAAAGAATGAAACCTCAGACAATAACTTCGACCTTAAAACGCTAGTCTCGGCATACCTTGAGCAGTTAGCCGCTGATTATGCGGACAAAGGTTACCGCTCAGAATACAGGGTCGGCAATATTGATCCATACCACAAAAACAAAACATGTAGCGAGCAGCCACAACTTAAGCTGAATCGCCCTCCTCTCACACAAAACCGAATAACAATCGAGATTCGCTGCGAAGGTCTTAAACCTTGGAAACTCTATATTGGCTCAGAATTCGACCTTTACGCTCATACAGTTGTCGCAACGGGGGGTATCCGGCGTGGCCAAGTGATCTCTATAAATGACATCAACCTAGAAGAAATAGTTATTAACCGAACACACTATTCACATTATCAACAGCTATCTGACGTCGAAGGTATGGTAGCTCGGCGCTCAATTAGGCCCGGATCAACAATTCAACCTGGCCATTTAACACCGCCAAAGCTGGTTAAGCGCGGCGATAATGTTGTAATCGTTGCCAGCAATAGTGCAATTTCGGTTAGAATGAACGGCACCGCTATGACTGACGGGGCGTTGGGGCAGCAAATACCCGTACAAAACCTGCAGTCGAAGCGTGTTGTAAAGGCTCGCGTAAGTGAGCCCGGCCTTGTAATAATAACACTTTAGAAAAAAACATAATTTACTGTAAGATTTAGCTAAAGTATTAAGATCGCATGCCGATATACTAGGCATAGAAAGATTTAAGGATGCATCACCATGAATATTGATATAAATGGCATTGGCTCTAATCGCACAGATGGCCCCAAACGAAATCAGGCTGGAAAGTCTGTTGAGAGCATTAGTAACCCCGCTCAAGGGCAGCCCCCTTCAAGCGAAAATGCTAAAGACAGCGTTAGCTTTAGCTCCTCGGCACAAAATCTTGCTCGCATTGAAGCAGAGATTAAATCACTGCCTGAAGTAAACCAAAGCCGCGTCGATGAGGTAAAAGCTCGTATAGAACGTGGTGAATATCAGCCAGACTCTGATAACTTGGCTCGAAAAATGCTTGATTTGGGGTAATTATCATTAATTACTCCAATGAGGTCTACTATGTCAGAGTTTACCGAGCAGCTTAAGAACTTACTCCGTCAAGATATTGTCGATCTAGATACCTTAAAGAAGCTCTTGGACCAAGAAAAGCAAACCCTAACAACGCGCAACACCGATCAAATTTCTCTATTATCCAAACACAAAACTCAAACTGTCCAACAATTAGAGTCTCGCGGAAAAATTAAGGCCAGGTTAATAGCCGAGTCTGGGCTTGGCATTAAACCTGGACACGTTGAGGAAAAGCTACAAACACTAAATGATGATGATTTAGTTAACTTATGGCAAACTTCCCGCGAGAAAATGCAACAATGCAAAGATACTAACCAGGTCAACGGAAGCATTATTAGTCGCTCCTTACAGCGCACGAATAAGTTGATGACAATCATCCGCGGCCAAAACAAAACGCAAAATCTTTATGGCCAACAAGGTAAAGAGCAAAGTTACGGATCCACCCATCGCATTGGCCAGGCCTGATACCCCACCCCCAACTACTCATGAATGCCCTTTATGCTTGTCAAAAGAAACAAGGGCTATTCACCGAGATTCACACAGCAAAGTAGACAGAGAATACCTTAACTGTGCGCACTGTGACCTGATATTTGTTCCTAAGCAGTTTCACATCTCGCCCGGGTATGAAAAATCAATCTATGATTTGCATGAAAACAACCCCGAAGACAAAGGATATCGGCGCTTTCTAGAGAAGTTATCTATGCCGCTGATATCTCAACTAGAACCCTTTGCCAATGGGCTTGATTTCGGCTGCGGACCCGGACCAACTTTATCAATCATGATGCGTGAAAAGGGCTTTAACGTAGAAGAGTACGATCCTTTCTACATGCCAGACAAAAGCCCTTTAAGTGGCCGCTACGACTTTAT
>NZ_LWFZ01000627.1:0-12508 GCF_001635225.1 Oleiphilus sp. HI0086 | reverse complement strand
ATTAGTGCTGGCAGCATTGTCACCCACCCAATTTTCGACCCACCCAGTGAGAATCGTTACACAGGTGTCGATATCGGTGCCACCTTGTCCGTTAGATGCCCAGCAATTATGGCCGTTTGCAACTTTTGTGATAAGAGCCGATTCTGCCGGGTCATCTCGATCGATCAAGCTACTGGCATCAGCAAGTGCCAGGTTAACGTCGTCGAAGCGTGCGAATTTAGGGGACTGACCATCAGCACCGTGGCAAGCGCCGCAGCGGTTTTCAGTAACGATATTTTCCCAAAACTCGGTCTGAAACTTTAGCGCATCGTCAGTTTCTGGCGCAGGGCCTAGATACTCATCGGTACTGGTGTTTTGGTTAGTGTTAGGGTTGTCGGTATTTTCCTGGCCGCTGTCAGTACCGCAGGCGCTAAGTAGAATTAGGGCAAGGAGTGATAAACAAATGCTTTTTAAGGTATTAGTTGCTTTCATTGTCATATCCTCCTATTCGCCCATGCAGTAGGTGGCTGAATCTGCAAAGACTCTTTTGAGTTGATATCCACTGTTTTTGAATGATGTGACCATTGATGCAACTTCAGCTCGGTCAGCAGCGTCTGATGGTTCTCTTAGGCAGACATTCTGGAAAACTTTTTTCACTTGGCATTCGGCAAAGGCTTCGGAATGTGCAAGTTCTTGTGCCATGGATGCAGCGCCATTTCCAGAGCCGGGGAGGGTGGAATCCCATCCCAGTAACTGGTTTCTTCCTGAGCGCCAGTAATTTTCCCAGCTGTCATCTGGCGTGATATAGCCAAACTCAAAGTTGTTAGCGTTGATGTGATACTTTGCTTGTACGCGGCTGCCAGTGCTCGCATCGGTCATGCCTTCCTGGTTATAGACCATTTGGCCGTTTAAACCCTCTGGGTCATTCTCAACATTGTAATCATAGTTGTAGTAAGCAAACGCTTGGGTAAGAGGGTCCATGCCGTTATGACAACCTACACAGCTGTTTAAGAAGATTCTGCTGTCGCCACCAGGGCTACGCGAAACATCTTGCCTGACGCGGTCAGGTGGTAAGGAGGTGTCGTTAAGTTGCTCCATATCGTTGCATAAGTGGTTTAACACGGTAAAACGGAACAGTGCACGATTGGTACCGTCTTTCATGAATGCATGAGCGGATGCGCGCGTGGTCATGATACCGGCAGCGGCAGCGCTAGGGATGTTGTATTGTTCCGACTGAGTGCTGGCAATCAGATACTCTTTTAGGCTGTGTCCGCCATCTTCCAGAGCTTCATAATGCGCGTTGCTACTGATGCTCGGGTTTGGTAGCCCAAGTGAAGAATTTCCGACATAGAGCACGTCGCTATATAGAACTGACCGAAAGTCTGCGTCATCGCGTACTAAACCAATTACGGTTGCCATATAGTCATTGAAGGGCACAAAGCTGGACATGGCTTCATTTGTCCAGGGGGCTGCAAGGTTTTTTAGCGTAACGTCATAGAAAGCAGTGTGTTCCATTGCCGTATAGGCCGCATTGCTAGCTTCGCCCGCCAAAATATCCGCCGCCATAGAGTCGAGTACACTTGCAGTAGGGGGCACACCCGCTATTCTGTCATGTATACGTTTAGCTTGCTCTCGTTCCCCGGCCGTTAGAGTCGAGCTCACGAATAGTGTAGAGAGAAGTATAAGTGACAGAAATTTCATGCGCTGGTGCATAAGCTTAATTTTTCCGATCAATGTTTTTGTATATGCTGGCGTCATAGCTGCTTGCCAGAAACCGTCGTGCTTTATTTGTTTCAGTAGCTTAGGTAATACAGGAAATACATTCATAGCTTGTTCCCTCTTTGGATCGGAGCTTATTTAAATTAGACCCAAACGCTCTATGTTTGAAGTTTAATTGAAGATGATAGGCGCATTTTGTGTGGCAGTGCTCACCATTACATTGCGTAACTCAAATGCGCTGGAATGTACTTAGGAAGAAGACATACTGAGAGACATAATCCTTGTCTAAGTCCTTAACTGGGCTCGATTATGTCGAATAGGGAGAATATTGTGAAGCATGTCAGGTTAACATTTTTTTACGTTTCGGTTTTTCTGAATCGAGCCTTCAAAAGGCATTTTAGATTACCCAAGCCTTCAAATTCCGGCTTTTTGAGACAGGTATTGTTGAGCCTTGTTGCTATGATCAGTCTGCCTCTTATTGTTGCCTGTAGCTCTGATGGCACGGATCCTGTTGTAGTTGACTTACCTTTAGCTTATATAGAAAGACCTCTAGAAAATGATGAGGGCGAAGTTGAGCCAGATAATGCTGCTGAGCCGCAATCGTTTCGTCCTGGTGCTGTTTTATACCTAAAGCAAAAAGCATCACTTGATGCTCAAACGGTGGATATTTCTTCGGCAGCCTTTGCTGATGAATCGTTCTTAAACGACGACGGTGAGCTGCTCTACGATGTACGTGACCTCAGTACTTCTTATGATGGTAAGAAACTACTCTTCTCGATGCGTGCGCCAGAGATAGAGAATGCCGATGAAGAAGATCAGCCTACTTGGAATATCTGGGAATATAATATAGAGAGCAGCACGCTCCGCCGTATTTTTGATAGTACGCTGAATGTCAGGGCTGAAGATGGGCATGATATTTCACCCAGCTACCTTCCAGGTGATCGTATCTTATTTACTTCAACGCGCCAGACGCGTGCCAAGGCTGTTTTATTGAATGAAGGTAAGACGGGTTATCCTGCACTTGATGAAGAGCGAAATGTACACGCCTTTAACCTTCATATTATGGATGGTGATGGACAAAATATTCAGCAACTTACCTTTAACCAAAGCCACGATCTAGACCCTATCCTGTTGAATAACGGCAAAGTCCTGTTTTCTCGTTGGGACAACGCGGGGCAAACACGAAACAATGGTGTTAACTTATACGAGATTAACCCCGACGGTACAGGCTTGAATTACCTCTATGGCCGCCATTCCCATGATTCAGGTGAAGACGGTGACCAAGTTCAGTTCTTGAAACCTAAAGAGTTAGAAAACGGTAATATTGCGGTTTCATTGCGTACCTTCGAAAGCGCTACGTTTGCCGCACAACCTCTCGAGATTAATTTGGATGAATTCATTGATGCAGACCGTGCCATCGATGGCAGTGACGCAATTGAAGGGCAGGCTCAAGTCGCGATTATTGACGGGGTCACCTCAAGTGATGAACAAACGATAAACGGTCAGTATGGCGCTTTTGTACCGCTTTATGATGGCTCAAACCGTTACTTGGTGAGCTGGAGCTTATGTCGTGTTGCCCTGATCGATATCGATGCTGAAACAGATGGTGATCAACAAGGCCAGCCAGAATATTGTACCGAAGAGAAACTCGCTTCAGATACCTATGAAGCCGCGACACCTCTCTATGGTTTATATGTCTATGATGCGAGCGATAAGACCTTAAAAGTGGTTGCCTTACCGAGTGAAGGTAATCGCTACGATCAGGTGATGTTGGTTACAAGTCGGCCAGAACCGGAAGACTACGTTCCAGTAGAGTTGGAAAACTTTGGTAATGGTTTAGGAGCGATTCATATTCGCAGTGTCTATGACTTTGATGGTGAAGATACGTCTCCTGCCGGTTTAGCGGCGCTTGCTAATCCTGAGGTGACAGAGCCTTCTGAGCGTCCTCAACGTTTTCTAAGAATCGAGAAGGCTGTTTCAATACCTGATGAAAACGTACGTGATTTTGATAACTCCGCTTTTGGTAGAAGTCGAGCGCAATCTATGCGGGAAATCCTGGGTTATGTTCCTATTGAACCAGATGGATCTGTAATGGTGACCGTACCAGCCAATGTTGCTTTTGCACTTAGCGTATTAAATGAAAAAGGGCAGCGTACTAGTGAGCGTCATCAAAACTGGCTGCAAGTCGCTCCAGGGGAATTAATAGAATGTAACGGTTGCCACACGGGTGCAAGCGAAGTCCCGCATGGGCGTAATGGCGCTGGGCCTGAACCGGTCAATACGGGGGCAGAGACTGTTGGTCTTCCTTTTCCGGGAACGTCTCCTGCCGGGCCTGATGAAGATACACCCTTTGGTGTGCTAATGGGGGAAACCATGGCGCAGGCCTATACCGAAAATTATGGTATTCGAAATCTAAGCCCTGATATTACTTATACTGATGAGTGGGTCGTTCCTGCCGATACAGACAATGATATTAGCTATGCTTATGAAGATTTAACGACACCAATGCCAATTAAGGAAACTTGTGAAGGGACTTGGGGACTAGGGTGTCGAATAGTGGTGAACTATGAAACACATATTCATTCTCTATGGTCGGTGCCGAGATCACGTATCGTCGATGAACTTGAAGAAGACCGTACCTGTACATCCTGTCATAGTAATGTAGACAGTGAAGGGGAAACTCAAGTTCCGGTTGAGCAGTTGGATTTGAGTAATGGTCCTTCAACTGACGATCCAGATCACTATAAGTCTTATCGTGAGCTATTATTTAATGATAATGAAGTTGAACTGGTTGAAGGCATTTTAATTGACCGCTTAGTCGATAGCGATCAGCCAGTGTTGGATGACGAAGGTGAGCCGCTTCGTGATGAATTCGAAAACATTATTTACGTCCAGGAAACTGTACCAGTGGGGCCAACTATGAATACAGCAGGTGCTTTGAGAAGTGGGGAATTTTTAGACTTGTTTGAAGCAGGTGGTTCTCATGAAGGTGATCTCACTTTATCCGAGCTTAAGTTGATTTCTGAATGGTTGGACCTTGGGGCGCAATACTTTAACGACCCTTTTGCGGCACCAATTAACTAGTATTGATTACATAGAGATTTTCCTCGTGTGTAGAGAAGAGTTGAACGTTGCATGATTAAAAAAGGATATTTATGTCAGGCTTAACACGCTGCCAGTATTCTTGCTTGGTGGTCTTCATTTTGTCGCTGTTCTCATGGCCTGTTTTAGCCAGTGAGGCCGAAACTCGTGAAGACCATGCCGGGTCTACCGTATTTGCGCCTCAGCTTAAAGTGGTACTTCCTTTTGTGGAATGGCGCACAGGCCCCGCGCAAGGTTTCCCTGTATTCCATATCAGCGAAAAAGGGGAGTGGCTAGAAGTTTCAACTCGAAAGACGGAGTGGTTAAAAGTTCGTGATCGCAAAGGTAATGAAGGTTGGTTGAATATTGCTGATGTATTGCAGATGGAAGACGCTAATGGCGAAACTGTGAAGATCACAGAACCAGTCTTTGATGACTTCAATACACGTCGCTGGGAAGCAGGTTTGATGAGTGGTCAGTTTGACAAAGCAGCCCTTAATTCGGCTTATCTGGGCTATTGGATGACCAACAACATATCTCTTGAATTATGGGGGAGTCAGGTGCTGGGTGATTCGGCTGAGATAAAAGTCGCAAGCGTGAACTTGCTTCATCAGCCATTTCCTTCCTGGAAGTTCTCACCGTTTTTTACTTTAGGGGCGGGCATGGTATTTATCAGCCCCAAGGCGACCTTATCTGAAGAAGCAAAGCGGGACGAAGAATCTATTCATGCCGGTATAGGGGCACGATATTACTTGAGCGACCGTTATTTTGTTCGTATGGAAGTGAAGGACTATAAAATTTTTACTAACCGTGAAAGCAACGAAGAAGCGACAGAATGGAAAATTGGATTAAGCGTGTTCTTTTGAAGAAGCGCAAACAATGTATTTGGTTGATGGTTTTAACCCTGTCAGCGGTGGTGGGGAATGCTTGTGCTGAGCAACATAGCCCATTAATAGAGCCTGATGTAAAGCCGGTAGTGCTTGATGAGGCAATGATCGACTCAGAGAATTTTGAGCTCGGCGTATTTACCGGCGTGATGAACATTGAAGATTTCGAGTCTGCATTGGTTTACGGCACTCGTCTGGCGTTTCATTTAAGTGGAAACCTGATGTTTGAAACGCATATCGGGATGAGTGAAGCAGGGCAAAGCAGCTTTGAGACCCTTGGTGCTGTAGAGGTGTTATCGAGTGATGACCGTGATTACCTTTACTATAACTTTGGGGTGGCATTTAAGCTTCCTGGCGAAAGCTATTTTGGCCGAGATTATGCCTTTAACAATAACGTTTACGTATCTGCAGCTGTTGGTGCAACAGACTTTGCCGGAGAAACCCGTTTAACGGGGGTAGTCGGATTGGGGTACCAATTACTACTGACTGATTTTGTCTCTTTACACTTTACAGCGAAAGAGCACTTTTACGAAATAGATGTCGTAGGGCCTGAGAAAATCAGTTTTAACTCAGAGCTGGGAATGGGTGTGTCCCTGTTCTTCTAAGCATGCTTGGAAGGGTTTAAAAAATGAAAGTATTTACTGAAAAGAATTGAGGGAATCAAGATGCGAATGACCATAGCCAAGTCTCTAGTGACAGCCGCTTTGTTGAGTTTATCTGGCCTATCGAGTGCTGAGCAACTGAGTGGCGCGGCACCCGACTTTACGCTCAAAAGTAATCAAGGCAGCAATATCCGGCTTGAAGAGTTAAAAGGAGAAGTCGTGATGCTGAACTTCTGGGCTTCATGGTGTGGGCCATGTCGTCAGGAAATGCCCTTGATGAATGATATTTTTGCCAAATATGAAGACTTGGGTTTTACCATTTTAGCGGTCAATGTGGATGAAGATTCAGCTGATGCAGATCGCTTTTTGAAAGCTCTGCCGGTTGATTTTCCTGTGGTCTATGACTCGACAAGCAAGGTAAGTGAGATGTACGAGGTGGATGCGATGCCGACAACTGTGATGATTGATCGCGATGGCAACAAGCGCTTTTTACATCGCGGATATAAGCCCGGCTATGAAGAAGAGTACGCAAACCAGGTTAAACAGTTGATCAGAGAATAGTTCACGGGTTCCTAATATGAACAGTATTAAACCAGTCCTATGCGTCATTATCTGTTTGCTGTCTTTTGGTGGCTTGCAGGCTTGCGGTGAAATTAAGCCGTGGGTAAAACCCTATGAGCGAAGTAATTTGGCCGACCCTATTATGAGCTTAGATCGACATGGGGCAGCGGGTGCATACATTCACCATGTATACCAGGCAAGGGAGTCTGCTCGCGGAGCAGAGGGCGGCGCAGGAGGTGGCTGTGGCTGTAATTAAAATGAAAGCCAAGGTGCCTTTTTTTAAAGCCTTTTTTCAATTGTTAATTATTGTCAATTCCCTGGTGATCAGTGCAGTAGGCAATGCTGCAACGCTTCCTCCTGATACGGTTGACGCCTTGTATCATGGTTACGAAGGCGGTGGTATGGATATTAATGGCCCCTTTGTTCTGGTAAGAAAAAGTGCCGGTACGAATTTTTCCCTGAATGGACATTACTATGTTGATTCAGTGTCGTCGGCGTCTATTGATGTGCGCGCCACTGCTAGTGCTTATGAAGAAGAGCGAACTGAGTACAGTGCCGGGGTAGATTTTCTTCATGAGAAAACGATAGTGAGCGCGGGCTATACCAACAGTGAAGAAAATGACTTCTCAGCCGACACAGTGTTTGTTTCTGTTTCACAAGATTTCTTTGGTGATTTAACTAACTTGAGCTTGGGTTATTCCAGAGGATGGGATGAAGTTGGAATGATTCAGAGTGACTTTTCTGAAGATGTTGACAGGCAGAACTACAAACTGGGGCTATCTCAAGTCATCACGAAAAATATGCTCTTTGGCGTGGACGTCGATATTATTACTGACGAAGGTTATTTGAATAACCCCTATCGCGTATACCGCTATCAGAGTGGTTCATCTTTCGAGACAGCTACTGAAAAATACCCGCAAACACGAACCAGTACAGCTGTTGCACTTCGTTCTCTTTACTACTTGCCGTATCGAGCATCGATTAAAGCAGAGTATCGTTATTTCACTGACAGCTGGGGGATAGAAGCGGATACCTTCGAACTTCAATATATTCACCCGGTTGGTCCTTCTTGGGTCTTTGAGGGCCGATATCGTTATTACCAGCAAACCAGTGCAGACTTTTATAGTGACCTTTTCCCCTTTCAGGACTCACAAGACTTTATGGGGCGTGATAAGGAATTGAGTACCTTTAGTGATTATACGATTGGTTTAGGAGCAAGTTATATTTTTGGTAAAGGTGCCATCCCACATGTAGATAGGCTAAAGCTAACGGCTTTGGTTGATTACTTAGAATTTTCCTATGACAACTTCAGAGATGTGACCAAACCTTCTACTGTTGCAGGAAACGAACCTTTGTATGGTTTCGATGCGTGGGTCACGCGTATATCGGTCACGATGGAATATTAGAGAGAATTGGGGAAGAGTTAGATGAATAATAAAGCGACCAGAAAAGCATTGAAAAGCATACTCTTGTTTGCTGTATGCCTAGTTTCAGTGAGTAGCTTTGGTGAGGAGTCAGCGACCGAGCCGGGTGCGGTTATCGAAAAACAGTCTGCGCCTGTGGCGGACAAGCCTGTTGCCTTGAGTGTGGCGCAGCTGAAGAAAAAGGTCATCAAGCTGAATCGAGACCTGTTTATTCTGGAAGAAGATTTGCTGTTTCCGGCAAATACCCAGTTTGTTGTTTATCTGAGTCTGGATACGGGTAAATTCTTCAAGCCTGACAGCGTGACCTTAAAGCTGAATGATGAAATTGTTGCTAGCCATTTGTATACGCAGCGTCAAGTCACAGCATTACGAAAGGGCGGTATGCAGCGTTTGCATATGGGTAACTTGAAGAGTGGCGAGCACGAGCTAACGGCCGTTGTAAGCGGGCTCGGGCCTGATAAGCGCGAGTACAAAAAAGCTGCCACCATGCTATTTGAAAAGGCAAGTGATATTGCTTCGCTAGAGATTCAGATAAGCGACCAAAGTGAAAACTATCAACCTCATGTTGAAATCGTTGAGTGGAACTAGCGTGCTAAAAACTTATCTTCCTGAGCAAACTCAGCGCTTTGTGAAAGCACTGATTACCTTGTGTATTCTCTGCGTGAGTCTGTGGACGGGTGTTGCTCAGTCTTCAGAAGCAAAGCTGGTTGATGAGTACCCGGTATATCAACGTGCTCAAGACTTAAATTACGGTCAGGTACTGTTCCAGTACCATCAAGGAAATTTCTTTGAAGCTTTGAGCGCGCTAAATGTTGCCAAGCTCCGTTCCGGAATCCAGGGGCATGGCCAGCATCCGGAATTAGTGGAGGGGGGGCTGATGCTCTCTTACGGAATGGTCGAAGAGGCCAAACTAGTATTTGAGACGCTTCTAACCAAGCAAATTTCATTGAGCGATCGTAACCAGGCTTGGTACTACTTAGGTAAGGTCTTCTACCTTACCGCCGATGATAAGCGCTCTTCAGAAAGTTTTGACAAAGTACAGATGCAGCTTTTGCGAAAGGAAAAGCCTCATTTGTTCCATGAAATGCTCTATATGAAAGGACTATTGATCGGACGGGATCATAGTATCAAACAAGAAAATAAACCCCTTATGCTTGCAAGCTTGATTAGCCAGATTCCTCCTGGCAACTTATGGCGACAGTACCTTCAGTATAATGCCGCCGTTGGTGGATTAGCGGCAGCGTCTAATACGAACTATGAAGTGGTTCGAAGTGTTGCTTTGCGAGATTTGAAGCGCTTGGCAGCTGGTTTGCTTAATCAAATAGATGAACTCTATAGTCAGTCGAATGATGTTGGTGCTGGGGAGCGTATTAACTTACGAGAACAGTGTTTGCTAAGCCTTGGGCAGCTATACCTTCAGCAGGGAGACAATCAATCCGCTTTAGGTGTCTTACGCGAAATCAGAAAAGATAGTCTGTTATCTGACCAGGCACTTTTCGCTTATTCAGTTGCTGCGACTAACCTTGGTCAGCACGGCTTGGCGCTCGAAGCTTTAACGTTGTTGAAAGAGCGCCCACAATTTACGCCCTGGTTACAGCAAGTGCCTTATGCTTTGTCCTATCTGTACGAGCAAATGGGTGAAACAAAGCTTGCACTCCAAAGCTACCGAGTGGCTGTTGAGCATTATGAATCTTTACAAGAGCGTTTTGGCAGACAAGCACAAGAGGTCGATGAGTCGCGTTTGATTGCCGCCTTGAACCTTTCACGCCCCTTAGGTGATGCGAAGTTAGTGAATGATGCCTATGGCATGCTAAATGTTCAGCCTAATGACTATAGCTTTGCACACCTTCTGGCAACGGATGCGTTTCAGCGCCAGGTAAGTGAGCTGCATGAGCTGTATAAGTTAGAAGAATCTTTATCTCAATGGGCTAGCCAGCTGGACTCATTCGACACCATGATGGCAACGCGTATTGCGCTTCGTGAAGACAAAATACAGCAAACAAAGCAAGCGATGGAGAACCAGGACGCTGCACACTGGGAAGATGAGCAGGACAGGTTTGCTGCGGCGATTAATCATGCCAGCGAGACTGAAGACTTGCGATTCTTTATGAATGAGGAGCAGATTAAATATGCCAAGAAAATTGAGCAAGCCGAGTCATCGTTAGCACTTATTCCACATGATCATCGCAAGCGTAGCCGTTACGAACGGCGCTTGAATCGAGTTAAAGCCTATTACGATTGGTGGTTGAGTGAGTCCTTTAGTGACAATCGTTGGCAGGCGGTCAAACAACTTCGTGCACTCGATCGTGAAATGGCAGAATTTAATGAATATCAAGCTAAGTTACGTTCAAAACTGGAGTCTGATGGTGGCAATGAAGCGCTAGCAAAGAGAGTTTCTGAAGGAAGAGAGCAGCTAGCGCTAATTAGAACGGAGTTAGACCAGAGTCTTGCGCAAGCAAGAAATAAACTTGTTGCTTTGGCCAAACAGGATTACGAAAAGCAAATCGCTGAAGCGGGTGTTTATTTGAAGGCTTCGCGAGAGTCATTAGCCCGAATTTCAGACCAGGTTTATCATTCGGATTCTGCAGAGAAAACCAGCATGACGACAGAGGAGGCTAGCTTGTGAGTTTACTTAGAACAGCATGCTTGCTTACCTTGTTATTTGCTTTGTCAGGCTGCCAGCTATTTGACTCCAGAACCTATCCCTTATATGGGCCTGAAAGTATTGCTTCACTTCAGCCTGCTGTCTTGATGATTGATAGAGAGGCATCTTTAAGTCTTGAAATTTCAGAAGTTATCGAGAATTACACTCGTCTGCTACCTATGCTGAAAGACCCTGAAACGCAAATGAAGGTTCTGCATCGCTTAGCCGATCTTAAGCTTCAGAAAGGTGAATTATTAATGGCAGAGCAGGCTGTTGATGAGCTGGATATCGCTATCACTGCTTATTTAGGTCTGCTTGAAAAGTATCCAGACAGAGAAGATAACGATCACGTCTTATATCAATTGGCAAAGACCTATGAGTTGAAAGGTTTGCGTGATCAACACCTGAAGATACTGACACGAATTGCCGAGCAATACCCGGGCTCAAACTATTATGCCGAAGTACAATTTAGACGCGGAGAGATCCTGTTCACTGACGAACTGTATAGGCTGGCCGAGCAGGCATTTTCTGCCGTGATTCTGACTGAAGCGCCTAAAGAGGAAAGCCCCTTTTTGGCTAACGCCCACTACATGCAAGGCTGGAGTTTGTTCAAACAGGCAAAATACTCTTTAGCGCTGGTAAGCTACAGCCGCGTGTTAGATTTATTGTTAAGTCAGGACTCGGCTGATCAAGATAAAGCCTCGGCCTTGGTTGCGAATCAGCATCAAACTCTGGTCGAAGACTTAATGCGCGTTATGAGTTTGTCGTTTTCTTATTTGGGTGGGGCAGAAAGCTTGGGGGCTCTGTTTGCAGAAACGGGCCAGCGACATTATGAGCATGTTGTTTACTCCAGCTATGCAGACTTCCTGTTGAATAAAGAGCAGTTTAGTGACGCGGTGTTAGTTTATAAGAACTATATTGCCAGGCAGCCACTGAGTTTGTGGTCGCCAAAATATCAAATGCAGATCATCACTGTGCTGGTTCACGCAGGCTTTAAGAAAGATATCTACCCCGAGAAAGTGCGATTTGTTGAGACTTATGGCTTAGGCAGTGAATTTTGGCAAACGCATGCTCCGAAGCCAGAGCCTGAAGGTGCTACCGACTCGCTGGGCTATACAAAAGAACAGCTGGAGCCACTGTTAAAAGAGTTAGCTGATCGCCATTACGTTAAAGCCGGCCAGTTACGCAAGGCTGCTAAGAAACGTTCTGCCAGCAAGCAAAAAACGCTCGATGAATATACGCTTTCTGCTCGATATAACCGTGCCTTTACCGAGACCTTTCCCAATCATTCAGACTTGCCAGAGCGCCTAGTATTATTGGCTGAGAGCGAGACACAACTGTCACATTTTCCAGAAGCGATCTCGGCTTTCGAAAGAGCTGGTTATGAGTTCTCAGAATTTTCTGGTCGTAGTGATGCGGCTTACGCTTCCGTGCTGCTCTATGATGATTACTTAAAGAGCATCAAAGCCTTGCCAAAAGATAAGCTGCCAACAGAGCAAGAGGCAAGGCAAGCTCTTCTGGAAAGCTTAAGTATTAAGCGGGAGCAGGCTCAAATGCGTTTTGTTGATATTCACAAGCAAGACAATAGAGCGGTTCCGGTTTTGTACCTCG
>NZ_LWFZ01000626.1:0-9661 GCF_001635225.1 Oleiphilus sp. HI0086 | reverse complement strand
ATCGCGTTGACTTTAATGAACAACCAAAAACAAGTCATCGGAATGCACGTCTCACGTCAAATGGCTTTCCATTCGACAACACTGGTGGTCGCCGGAATCTACCTTATCTTAATTTCTGCCGGTGGCTACTATATCAGTGTATTTGGTGGCACGTGGGGTGAAGCTCTACGAATACTGTTTATCGTAATCGGCCTAATAACATTAATACTTCTAATTAGCTCTCCAATTCTACGCGCACGTATAATGGTTTTTATTAGTAAGAATTTTTTCGACTATAAATACGACTATCGCGACGAATGGATCAAGAGTACACGCGCGCTTTCTGATACAGATACCTCCCACCCTCCATCACTACAGGCGATAAAAATCCTTGGCGACTTGGTCGGGAGCCAGTCGGGCGCGATCTGGATTAAAGACGAGGAAGGTTTATTCAAACCCAAAGCACAATACCACCTACCTGATGCAAAGTTCGGAGACATCGACCATCATTCCGAGCTAATAACCTTCTTCACCCAAAATGACTGGATCATCAACCTCGATGAATACATGCTAGACCCAAGCAAATATAAGCTGATCGAAATTCCGGAAAGCATGCTTCACCTCGAGCACCCATGGCTGATTCTGCCCCTTGGGGTCGGTGAAAACCTATCCGGATTAGTCTTGCTATGTGAACCCATCGCAACGATTGACCTAAACTGGGAGAATTACGACCTGTTGAAAATTGTTTCTCAGCAAGCATGTAGCTACATTGTTCAAAGTGACTCTCAGGAAAAGCTAGGTACTGCCATGCAGTTCGAAGCGGTAAATAAAGCATCTGCCTTTCTGGTTCATGATATAAAGACCATTATCGCGCAGCTATCTTTGCTCGTTAAGAATGCCGAAAAGCACAAATCCAACCCTGCTTTTGTTGACGATATGATTCGCACGACAAGCCATACAGTCGAGAAAATGGATCACCTGCTACAGCAAATTCATAATCCAAACCAGAACAATGAGGAAGCTTCCGTTGAGCTAGGTGAAATATTGCTAGAGATCTACCAAAGTCATAAAAAATCTAGCCCATCCCCGTCTTTAGAAGCACTTGAGCAGCCAATATGGATACATGCAGACAAAGAACAACTGCGTTCCGCAATAGGGCATATCGTTCAAAATGCCATAGATGCGACCGACAAAGCAGGAGAGGTCTCCATTGCCAGCAAGCAAACTTCCGAGCATATCTTTCTTTTTATACAAGACAGCGGCATTGGTATGAGCGAAGAGTTCATTCAGAACCAATTATTTAAGCCTNTTGAAAGTACCAAAGGCCTTACGGGTATGGGAATCGGCGTGTACCAAAGCCGTGAATATTTAAGAAAACTAGGCGGCACAATCAGCGTCACGAGCCAGATAGAAGTAGGCACCTGCTTCACCTTAAAAATTCCTCTGGCTAAAGGTTAATTCAAGGGTAAAATTTCAATGCTATTTCAAAGACTGTACGGGTAATTAAACGTGAAACGAAAACTTTTAATTGTAGAAGATGATCCTGGCCTACAAAGCCAAATGCGTTGGTGTTTTGAAGGCGTTGACGTACATCTCGCATCAGACAGGGAAGCTGCGTTGTCCATACTCCGTCGTGAAGAGCCACAAGTCGTGACACTGGATCTTGGACTACCTCCAGACCCAGGCGGTTCAAGCGAAGGCTTTCAAGCGCTCGAAGAGATACTAAGGCTAGCCCCAACAACAAAAGTAATCGTTGTTACTGGACGGGAGGAAAAAGAAAATGCTGTCAAAGCTGTTGGCTTGGGCGCAAGTGATTTTTTCCAAAAACCTTTAGATGCCGATATTCTTTCATTTATTGTTGATCGAGCCTTCCGCATGCATGAGCTGGAGAAGCAAAATCAAGAACTATCAACAGGCTCATCCTCATCACGCTTAGCGGGCATTATAGCGAGTAGCAGCAAGATGCTAGAAGTCTGTCGAATGATAGAAAAAATAGCACCTGCTGATGTGACGACCCTTTTATTAGGTGAAACCGGGACAGGAAAAGAAGTACTCGCGAAAGCAATTCATCAAGTTAGCCCAAGGCAAGATAACCCGTTTGTCGCTATTAACTGCGGAGCAATTCCTGAAAACCTGCTTGAAAGCGAGCTATTTGGACACGAGAAAGGTGCTTTTACTGGCGCAACCCAAACCAAACAAGGAAAGATTGAACTCGCAGATAGCGGCACTTTATTTCTTGATGAAATTGGCGACATGCCGATGCCGCTTCAAGTTAAGCTATTACGCTTCCTTCAGGAAAGAGTGATTGAAAGAGTTGGCGGCGTTAAACCGATACCCGTAGATGTTCGAGTTGTTTGCGCAACCCACCAGAATGTCCAACAACTCATTGACCAAAACTTATTCAGAGAGGATCTCTATTATCGAGTGAGTGAAATTTCTCTCAATATCCCCCCCATCAGGGAGCGTGACGGTGATGCGATTATCATTGCACAAGCTTTGCTTAAAACTTTCGCTCAACAAATGAACCGTCCGACATTAGCATTTAACGAAGATGCGATGCGAGCAATAAAGAGCTATGAATGGCCAGGTAATGTTCGAGAAATTATTAACAAAGTAAAGCGGGCAGTCATCATGGCTGATGATAAGCTTGTCACGAGCTCAGACCTTGAGCTGTCAAATGATGCTTGTGCGACTGAAGAGGCGCTTAATCTTCGCCAAATAAGAGACGCAGCAGAAAAAACGGCAATCACACAAGCTATTCATGCCGCACAGAATAATATGGCGCAAGCAGCTAGACTACTCGGAATTACTAGGCCGACACTCTATAACCTGACGGAAAAGTTTGGAATTAATACCCACGAGCAATAGCCCTATTCGCTACACTCATAGGAGTAAGAAAAAAGCCTGCTTCATGCAGGCTTTTTCTCAAGGGTTACTGCTTGGCTCGAGCAGCGTTTAAATGCTCTTCAATTTCTTCCATTTCCGGAGCGAGCTTATGTGCTTTCTCTAGATAAGGTAAGCCTTCAGAAACCTTCCCGTTATCAACGAGTACCCAACCATAACTATCAAGAACGGCTGGACTCTCCGGCGCTAAGTCTACAGCTTTAGCTAACAGCTCTAACGCCCTCGAATCTTTTTTCTCAAAATAGATCCACCCTAGATTATTCAGAGCCATGACGTTATTGGGCGCAATTTTCAGAACTTTTTCATAACCTTCAACCGCTTTTATACGTTGCCCCCGCTGCTGATAAGCTAAGGACTGATACATAAGCGCTGGGGTACTGTTAGGTAGCTTAACCAACCAATCTTGAAGGAACTTGTTTTGGGCAGGCTTATCACCCAAAACACCTAGCACTCGATATAGTTTTTCAGCTGTAGAATCTACGGGTGCATTTCCCCAGCTTTGCATCAATAGCTTACGCGCTGTTGAATAGTCATTCTTGGATAGCGCAATATCACCGCGCAATATGTTCACAACAGGGTGGCTATCATTAATAGCCTCTATTTGACCAAGTACTTTCTCAGCCTCATTAACACGTCCAGCCTTCAGCTCAAGATCAACTAAAAAAGACAATAAGCGCATATTATCCGGTTCACTCGTTAGAACCTCAGCGACTTTGGTACGCGCCGTAGCGAAATCGCTCTTACGCATTGCAATTAAGGCTTCAACATACTTAATTCCATCACCTAAACGCTTGGTTTTTCCATCTTCTCCGTGAGCCGCTTTCGCTTTTTCAAGATACGCTTTAGCATCCGATACATTCTGCTGTGAGATCGACTCCTGAATCAGTACATAATATGGCGCTAGCTGAGCATTACTATTTGCGAAGAACTCTAATTTACTACGTCCTTCGGCACCTTGATCTTCGATAAGATAAACAGATAGCAAACCTTTATAACCCAACTCACTTTCGGGGAACACCCGAATAATTTCATTAAACGTTTGCTTTGCTGAATCGCCTTTACTTAAAGATATCTCAGCTTTTCCTTTCGCAAACAAGGCATTTAGATAACCTTCACCTTCCTTGTTTACCTCTGCAGCCATAGTAAAACGTTTTAACGCTGTGGATATATTCCTTTGATTCAGCGAGAAGTAACCGGCTACTAAATTGGTCGCATAATCTCTTGGTTTAGCTTTCAACGCACTGGCGATAAATTCTTCAGCTTTCTTCGCTCCGTCATGACGCAAGTGGAAACTTACAATGCTTCTTAACAGTTGAAGATCTGAACTATCTAGCTTGTATGATTGATCTAGCTGTTGCCATTCTTTACCTTTATTCGCTCCTGGGCCACTACGGTAGTAATCTGCCAAAGCAAGGCGAACCCGAATATTCTTTTCATCAAACGACAAAGCTTTCAGAAGGGCATTCTCACCCTTTTTGTACTGACCATCAGATATTGCTGCTAAGCCATACAATGCAAGTGTTTCGGGCGCCTTACTGCGATCAATAGTAGGCTCAAGTATTTCTAGCACTTTCTTTGGCTCATTCATTTTCAGATTCGTCGCCGCATAAATGTGACGCGTCATCTCATTTGCGACTTCCGGATCAACACTTTCTGAAAGGTATTTAGAGGCTGCGGTATTATCTCCTTCCAAATAGCTAATAATACCTAGTAGCTGAGTCGCTAGCTTGTATGAGGGATAATCATTTAATATCTCGATCAAAGTTGCTTTAGACGCATCCAATTCGCCTGCTTGCATTTTCTCGACCGCAAGCTGATATTTCTCTTTTACTTCATTTGAACCCGGGAAGGCTTCGGATAACAGTTTGGTGTAAATATAGGCTTCGTTAGAACGGCCTTGGCGAGTCAAAACATAAGATAGCCGTTCTAATACAACGGCTTTTTCCGGCTCAATAATATCTGTATTATCCATAGTAGAAAGCAAATCGGTCAGAATATCTTCGGCCTGTTCCAGGTTCTGTTCACCAATTGCAATACCAGCCAATAGAATTCTTGCTTTACTAAAAGCCTTGGCACCCTTAGGTATGGAATTAAGCAAGCCTTTCGATTCTTTTACCTGGTTAGATCTTACTAAAGCAGTTGCTTTTCCTAGGGTAGCGAGGTCATTCCCTGCCTCGTCATTAAGAATTTTCTGATAGGCATTGACTGCTTGTTCAAGCTCGTTCAAACCTAACAAGTTATGCGCACGAAGCATTTGAAGCTCAACGCTATTGCCACTTAAGTGCTCATCCAGAACAAGCTCAGCAGATAAGTACTTGTGCTTACCTTGATAAGACTCAACCAGTGCGACATAGTAACTTTCATCCTTGTCGGTACTCACCTGCTCCAATAAGCTAAGCGCCGCGTCATATTGCCCTAATTTAATCAACATCTCGGCATATTGAACAATTGAAGAGGCTTCGCCACCCGACTTCTTCACCGCATTTTTATATTCAATTGTCGCGGCTTTATATTGACCTTGCTCGGCATAAGCTTTAGCTCTCGCTAGATGATTCGCGTTAAGCTCTTTCTGATCAGTTTCTCCGCAGGCAATCAACATACTTACTAATACAGCAGATATGAACAATCGCCCAACTTTATTAAACTTCATCCTTTAAACCCTATGATTAAAATTCCAGATTTTCACTGTAGCTAAGCTCTATATTCAAAGCAAGCCATTCTAGTGTTTGCTAGACATATCCACGCAAAACCAAGTAATCAAAAACTTCCTTTGCTGCACCTTCTATACTTAAAACACCCGCGTCAACCACGAGTTCAGGATCTTCGGGGGCTTCATATGTAGAGTCAATACCCGTAAAGTTTCGAATCTCTCCAGCCCTCGCCTTTTTATACAAACCTTTCGGGTCTCTCCGCTCACAAACACTAAGATCAGTACAAATATAAACCTCAATAAACTCCCCTATAGGGAAGAGCTTTCTCACCATTTGTCGATCTGAATTAAAAGGAGAAATAAACGCAGACTGGACAATCAAACCCGCATCGACAAAAAGTTTTCCTACCTCACCAATTCGTCTGATATTTTCAATTCGGTCTTGAGCAGAAAAACCCAGATCCTTCGTCAATCCATGCCTAACATTGTCACCGTCTAAAAGGTAGGTATGCTTACCTTTCTCGTAGAGCATCGCATCTAAGGCATTCGCGACACTAGACTTACCTGCACCACTAAGGCCGGTAAACCAGATCATGCAGGGCTTTTGATGTTTTTGCTTAGCACGGTCTTCTCTTTGGATTTGATGGTCGTGCCAGCGGATATTTGGGCTTTTCATAATTGAGGTCGTTTTAAGTTGTCTTATATGAGCAATATCGGTCGCGAAGTTACTATTAGTTACTTTTATATAGTTTTCACTAACCTTATTTTTCAGCTAAGCTTAACACCATTACAAAGCATTTTAATAACCTTAGCAGTTTTACAACTGTTTACCGCAACGAACGACTAAGCCGTTAACGACTCACGTACATTGCGGTACAGCTACACTTTGGATGAAGTTATGACACGGATCGCTAGGCAGCCTGTGCTGTGGTTAGCGGCAATTTTTGCCCTGTTGCTATGTTATCTAGGAACTTTCTACCCCAGCCGTTTAGTTCAACTTCATACTCACTGGACCACTGCTGGCGATTTGGATATGGGCTATATCCTTCTCGCTTTAAGCGCCTATTTTTCATATAAGAACCTTGGATCGAACAAAGTTCAACCGAACTATCTATTATTACCTGCTGTCATTCTTCTGACCGCCGGGTTTGTTTTATCTCAAGCTCTGGATATAAAAACACTGTTTTTTTTATGCCTTGCTTTATCGCTGCCCTTATTTAGCGCAATAGTTCTAGGCTTTGCAAGTACTCGTAATATTATCATTGCATGGAGTGTCGTCTTAATGGCGATGCCTTTCTGGTACCTGGCAATCCCTTTCTTACAAACACTGACTGTTAAAGTTGTTTCTTACCTTGCCTCCCTACTATCACTAACGGTACTTGTTGAAGGAAACTACTTTACCGTCACCACCGGCGTAGTTCATGTTGCTGGGGGCTGTTCAGGGTTAAAGTATTTTATGACGGCTTTGTCACTAGCATTGATTTCCTCAGCGTTTAATAGAAGACGTTTTCGTCATGCATTGATAAGCCTTGCGATTGCCGCAACACTTGCAATGATCGGAAACTGGATTCGGGTCTTCATTCTATTACTCATCGCCTATTATGAGGGCGTTAGCCACCCTTTAATGGAAGACCATGATACTTTAGGGTGGATTGTGTTCGGTGCCGTGATGCTTCCATGGTTTTTCATCGACCGCCACTTCGATGCAGAAGGCGAACAAGAGTCACCTGTAAAACAAGATACATCGCAGCCATTGAAACAACAAATTCTCTCGTTAACAGCTTGCACAGTTTTACTAATCATTTCCCAACTAGCACTTAGCCCACCAGAAAATAGAGAATACCAGGTAAGCCAACCTAAGCTACCAAAAACACTAAATGGCCTAACACTCGATACAACTCGAGCGACCAACTGGAAACCTCACTTTCCACAACCAACCAATTTAACGCGAGGCTTATACGGAGCCTTCGGAGACCAGCTCGACCTATACATCCTCACCTACCTAAACAATAGTAATGTAGAAATGGCCAATAGCCAGAACACAATATTTGATAAGAACAGATGGCAGCTAATCAATGATTATGCATGGACAAGTGATCTACACCCAAACGTAAGAATTCGTATCGCGCTTGCTAAAGCAGGAAGAACGCACCGAGTAGTATATTACTGGTATAAACATGGAGCGCAATTTGCAAATTCAATAGGATCAAGCAAGATAGCACAATTAAAAAAATCCTATCTTGATATCCATGAATCACAACTTGTTGCTCTCTCGAAAGAATGCAACCTGAAGTGTCAAAGTAACTTAACGCCAACTCAAGGTATGCTGGATACAATAATCCAGTTACACATACAATCAAATTCTGATATAAGTTCAAGCAGCGACATCGAGAGTTAACCTATGTGTGGAATAGCAGGTTTGTTTGGCCTCCCCCCGTTTGAAAAAGATCGCTATGCACTTGCCAAGCAAATGGCAGGACAATTACGCCATCGAGGCCCTGACGGACAAGCTTACTATCTAGATAGCCAAGCCTTATTGGTTCATACGCGTTTGAGCATCATCGATATTCAGGGTGGTGAGCAGCCTATTCATAATGAAGATAAATCAGTTTGGGTTAGTTTTAACGGCGAGATATACAACTTCCCTGAACTGCGAGAAGTATTAATTGCTAAAGGCCACCAATTTTATACCCATACCGACACCGAAGTTATCGTTCACCTTTACGAAGAATATGGCCTGGATTTTGTTAACCACTTAAACGGCCAGTTCGCAATAGCACTTTGGGATAAAAAACAACAACGAGCCGTTCTAACTCGTGACCGGGTAGGTATATCTCCACTATTTTATAGCCAGCAAGCACAATCACTCGCTTTTGCATCAGAAGTTAAAGCCATACTGTGTACACTTCCTTCAGCACCAAAACTAAACCTAAACTCTTTAGACCAAATACTTAGCTATTGGGCACCTGTCTCTCCTAACACAGCATTTGAGAATGTCTACGAGGTTAAACCAGGAGAGCAGGTTGTTTTTGAGAAAGGAAACTTAACGCGACGCCAATACTGGGATTATCCATTTTCATCTGGAACCGCCCCACACATAGTAGATGAAAAGATTGCAGCGCAGAAGGTATCTGAACTTCTAGAAGAAGCCGTTCGCATTCGTTTAAGGGCTGACGTCCCCGTTGGAGCCTATCTTTCGGGCGGCTTAGATTCATCGATCCTGGTTTCACTCATCAAACACCTGGATCACGGAGACCTCAGCACCTTTTCACTCACTTTCGAAGATGCTGACCTGGATGAAAGCAAGCACCAAAAAACCATGGTCGAACACTTAAACACCAGTCACTTTTCAACACAGTGCAAGTACAGCAATATTGCGGATGACTTCTTGGACTGCATAAAGCACACTGAAAGCCCTATTGTACGTACAGCGCCCATCCCTATGGGTCGCTTATCAGCCCTGGCTCGACAGCAAAACTACAAGGTAGTACTAACAGGAGAAGGAGCGGACGAAATATTCGGTGGTTATGACCTTTTTAAAGAAGCCAAACTTAGAGAGTTCTGGTCACGCCAGCCTGACTCATCCTGGCGCCCTTTATTAATCAAGCGCTTATATCCTTATTTAGATATGTCTCGTGACCGAGCCGGCTCCTTCTTGAAAGCTTTTTTTGGTGGAGGTGTAGACCAACCGAACCATCCTCTTTTCTCACATTTGCCAAGGATCGCATCAACTTCAAAAGCAAAAATTTTCTATAGTGACGCCTTATCATCAGAATTAAATGTTAATGCAGAGGAGAGACTTATCGCCTCATTACCAGATCGGTTTGATTCATGGAAGCCGTTCAATAAATCCTTATACCTTGAGAGTAAAACCTTGATGGCAGGTTACTTGCTCAACTCTCAAGGGGATAGAATGTTAATGAAAAACTCAGTTGAAGGTCGCTTCCCCTTTCTTGATCACAATGTGATTGAGTTCGCCAGCCAATTGCACCCAAAACTCAAGATGAAAGCGTTCAACGAAAAGTACATTCTAAAAAAAGCGATGCAAAATCGTTTGCCAAATACTATTGTCCAGCGTTATAAACAGCCTTATAGAGCACCTAACATACCATCCTTTTTTAGTGACAG
>NZ_LWFZ01000625.1:0-8948 GCF_001635225.1 Oleiphilus sp. HI0086 | reverse complement strand
GGTCACGATGTATTGGAGGATAGGGTTGACCGAACCCAGGTTCGATCGCCTGTTAATGGTATCGTTAAAGAGCTTATGGTGACCACCTTGGGTGGGGTTATTCAGCCGGGAATGGATTTGGTGAGTGTTGTCCCGATGGAGGATGCTTTGCTAATTGAGACAAAAGTCCGCCCTGCCGATATTGCACGACTGTACCCTGGACAGAAAGCAATGGTAAAATTCACCGCATATGATTTCACGGTTTATGGAGGGCTCGAAGCTGAGCTGGTTCATATTAGTGCTGATTCCAGTACAAATGAACAAGGTGATAGCTTCTACCTGGTACGCGTCAAGACGCGAGATAATAACTTGAAGTTCGGAGACAAGCTCCTTCCGGTTATTCCTGGTATGATTGCCCAAGTAGATATTCTGACAGGGAAGAAAACCTTGCTGACGTATCTCTTGAAACCAATATTAAAAGCCCGGCAGGTTGCGCTGACCGAACAGTAAGTTTTGACTTGCTCACTATGCAACTTTTCAGGGTTTTATCTACGGATAGATAATAATAAGTAGCAACCAGTTTGGTTGTTAACGTAGAGGCAATAATAAAATGCAGTTTCTTTCGCGCTTGTTCTTGTGCTTAGCTGTCACAGGCTGTTTTAGCGTGGCCCCTGTTTTTTCCCAAGAGCTAGATTCAAGTTTCTCGAACACTATAGATGAGCCAGGGCTGTCTAAGAAAGCTTCGGCAGTTCGTGGCATTCAGGAGAGCGTGAGCTTAACCTTAGCCAGTCATCCGCAACTTAAAGCAATGGTCAGCGAGTTGTATGCTCAGATGGCGGACATCGAGGAACGGGAGTCTGCGTTTCTACCTAAGCTTGTTTTATCTCTAGGTGTCGGGCGTGAGCATAGTAATAACACTTCGACAAGGTCATTGACGGGAAGTGGCTCTGAACAAATGGAGCGCCGAGAAGCTTCACTTGCCTTAAGGCAAATGTTATTTGATGGCTTTCAAACTCATTGGCAGCGTGAAAGCGGCGTAGAGATGGGGCAGGCACGACGTCTAGCGATGCGCTCTCAGGCAGAAACGCTAGCCTATGATGCTGTGCAGGCGCATTTGGATGTTATGCGTGCGAACTTTGCTCTTGAGGATCATATTGCGAACCTGCAAACTCATGAACGGATTGCGAAAGACGTGGGTATGAGAGCTCGTTTGGGAAAAGATGACCGAGCCAAGGTAAGTCAGGTCAGTGCGCGTTTATCTTTATCTTTGGCAAATGTCGAGGCAGCAAAGGCTAAGCTTAGAGCGGCTGAGGCGGCTTATTTTCGAGTTGTAGGCTCAAGGCCTGCTTTATCTTTGGCTTTTAGTCCAGGCTTGTTATCGATGCCAAATTCGCTGGAACAGCTATTGGAAGAGGTGCCCTCACAGAATCCTCAGTTATTATCTGAAGCGCGAGCGCTTCGAGCGAGCAAGGCTGAGCGTTCGGCAGCGAAGTCTACTAATTTACCTTCGATTTATCTGGAATCTGGTGCGAGTTGGAATGATAACCTTGATGGTGTTAAAGGGCGAAATAATGATGCTTTTGTGATGCTGCGTATGCAATATGACTTATTCAACGGTGGGCGAGACTCAGCGGCTAAGAATAAGGCTGCTCTGCGTGTTAAGCGGGCAGTGTATCGCATGGAAGATGCGCAGCGTGAGTTAAGCTTAGCGGCTGAGCAGGCTTGGCATCGTTACCAGAGTTTATCGACTCGTTACGCCTTACTTCAGGATTATGCAGAATCGGCAGAAAACACCAAGCGAGCCTACATTAAGCAGTTTGATATTGGCCAGCGAAGCTTGATTGATCTGCTGGATGCCGAGAATGAACTATTAAATGCTAAGCGTTTAAGTAGTGAGGCGCGATATGACTTGTATTTGATTAAGTATGAGCTGTTGTACCTGCAGGGTAGTTTGCTGGATCACTTGTCTCAAAATATTACGATATCCCCTAAAGTAACTAAGTTCCTGGACGAAAGGGCATGATGATGGATCAGCAAGAAAAGGAGGCTTTATTTTTAGCGTTACAGGATAGCGATGCTGACTTGGCCAGAGTGACGGAAGACCTCATCTCCTTGCTGGTGCAGAAAGGTATTATTTTGTTTACCGAACTGCCTAGCGCAGTACAGGCTAAGCTTGTTGATAGAGAAAAGCTGAGAGAAAAATTGGGCCAGGTGAATGTGTCTATATTATCGGAGGGCGATACGCTCTAGCTTTATATGTATCGGCTCAAACCCGATTTTACAGCTTGTAATACAGAGCGCGACATGACCAAACAAAATATCAAAGCCTTGAAAGTTCGCTAAGTTGACGCTCAAGCCCCCCCCCAAAAAAAAACCAGTCATTCCTGCGTAGGCGGGAATCCAGTGTCTTGATTAATAGGCAGCATTTGAAGCTACAGAAGTAATCGAATTAATAAGTTTTCGGTCAAAAACAATGGATCCCCGCCTACGCGAGGATGACTACTGTGGTGAGCATTCCTTGGGGGATGAATTTTAGAATAAGGTAACCCAGGAAGTTCTGGAAGTTCAAATCGTTTCAACGTCCGTTAAAGCATACTATTCGACCAAATTCATACTTGGTACCAAGGTTTTCTTCTGGTGTCTGCACGACTAAGCCATGCTCTGGTCGCAATCTGTTTTTCAATAAGTCAGTTCGAGTGCTGCGTTTACACTTTACAGTGCCTAGAGTTTCAACTCTCTTAAGTAATGAGGTTGTTGTCTTGAAGATTTTGCTGAGTAATTTGCTGTAAAATCTCGCTTGCACTTGTATTGGCATTGTCTAGGGTCTCGCCCGTGGACTGATGGCTAGAGTTAGCCTTTCCGAATACGCTTTCTAGGTCGTTCTCTGTGTCATCATGTAGAACTTGATTTAACTCTAGGGTCTCTGGCTTGCTGGAGCTGTTGTTGGCAAAGAGTGGCTGATCACTTCCTTCAATCTTTATAATGACTGTTTGTGTCGTGCCATCAACACTTTCGACAACAAATGTGTCAAACAAGCGTTCCTTCTCACCCAAAGAGATGACTTTCGGGTTGTTAGTATTTAGTTCGTATCGCCAGTTGCCGTGTTCATCAATGCTACCAGTGCCATAGTTAGAGCGTGTGGCAATGTCTTCGGCTGCTATAAAGTGAGACTGACCAAAGTCAGGATCATCGATGTTTAGCTTCTGCTCGGCATAAGTTGAAGTGGCTAAGTCGATCGTTTCAGAGTTGTCACCGCTTAAAAAAGGCTTGTCATCGGCGCCAAAAATAGTGATCTTGAGAAGTTGATTAGTACCGTCCACGCTTTTTAGCGGGATTAGGTCATGCAAAGTGTCGTTTTGATGAAGGCTTTTTACTGCGTCTGACTCACTATTGAGCGAATAAGTCCATTCGCCACTAGCGGAAATACTTACAAAGCCGTATGCGCCTTCAACCATGTCTTCAGCCAGCATTTGGGCTTCATCTTGGTCGAGGTCTTTAACAGTAAGCGTGCCGCTGATCGTTTCGGGTCTTTCACCAGGGCTATAGTTACTTAGTGCTGAAACTTCAGCGCTCTTGTCGCCAGAGATTGTTGCGCTGTCGTTAATCCCATGTATGGTGATATTGAGGGTAAATTTGTCGCCACTTTTGCTGATTAGGTCGATGCTGTCGATAAGGGAGTCGTTTGCCCCCAGTTCTTGAATTTTCGAAGTGTTGTTGTCTAGCGTGTATTGCCAGCTGCCGTCGCTGTTGTAATTGATTTGGCCATAAGCTGTTTCATGACTGGTTTCGTCAAATTCATAGTGTGTATCAACTTGGCCGCTTACTTCAAAGTGAATGTCTTCAGTAGTGCTTCGGTGCAGAGTTCCAAGGGATTTGCTGGAATGATCTATCTCTGCTTCTGTGTGAGGCAGTATGGCAGTTGAAGTGCTGACTTGTTCACTATTTTGTTCGTCTAAACTGGCTACTTCGTATTTGCTTTGCTTCGCTGAGTTGGCGGTACTTGTTTCTACATACGCATTGCTGGAAAAACTCTCGCCAGGTGGGCTGGAAAATTCTCCGTTAAGCTGGGTGGGGCTTTCTTCGTACCCGGCTGCAGTGGAGGGGAGTAGAGAGAAATCAAAATCTTCGTCGTTAATGATGCTGTCTTGTAGGGTGGCAATATCGTTTAACTGTTGCTCGTTTGCGTTCGATAGCTCATGTTCCAGCTTCTTGAGTGTCGCCTTGGCTTGCAGTGCTTGGTTCGATGCTGTGTCGAGCTGTTCAAGGTTCAGCGAAGCTTCTCGTGGAGGGAATATGTCATTAAGTAGTATGGATGGATGTACGTCCGGACTTGTCTTGTTAATGTCGGTGTTTGTAGTTTGCCCATGAGCCTGTTCAAGCACTTGGCTAGAAAAAAGGCGGGTTGATACTAACAGGCTAGGCTGAGCCGACATGAATGCACTCCGGTTGTACAATTAATACAGTGAGTTAATACACTAAGAGTATTATGAGTGTTTGTCTAGATTATGGCGGGCGGATTTTGTGATCAAATGTAAAAAGCCCGCTAATGTTGCCATTAACGGGCTTTTATTCTGAACCTACATGCGCAGGTTAGGCTATCTGTGATGATAGCTTATAGAACATCGTACTTATAGAGAGTAGTACAATTCAAACTCAACTGGGTGAGTTGTCATGTTCAATAGCTCAACTTCTTCACGCTTAAGATCGATGAAACCCTGGATCATGTCTTCAGTGAAAACATCACCCTTAGTTAGGAATTCGTGATCTGCTTCTAGAGCGTTTAGTGCTTCTTCTAGCGTAGCAGCAACTGTTGGGATCTCAGCAGCTTCTTCAGCAGGAAGGTCATATAGATCTTTATCAGCTGGGTCGCCAGGGTGGATCTTGTTCTGGATGCCGTCAAGGCCAGCCATTAGTAGCGCAGAGAACGCTAGGTATGGGTTAGCCGTTGGATCTGGGAAGCGAGCTTCCAGACGACGTGCTTTCGGGCTATTTACGTATGGAATACGGATAGAAGCAGAACGGTTACGTGCAGAGTATGCCAACATAACTGGTGCTTCGAAGCCTGGAACCAAACGCTTGTATGAGTTAGTAGAAGCGTTAGTGAAAGCGTTCAAAGTCTTAGCGTGCTTAATGATACCGCCGATGTAGTATAGGCACTCATCAGATAGACCAGCATAGCCGTCACCAGCCATAACGTTAACGCCATCTTTTGCAAGAGACATGTGAACGTGCATGCCAGAACCGTTATCGCCAACTACTGGCTTAGGCATAAATGTCGCAGTCTTGCCGTAAGCGTGAGCAACGTTGTGTACACAATACTTAAGGATCTGAACTTCATCAGCCTTGTTTACTAGTGTATTAGCGCCAACACCGATTTCACACTGACCAGCAGTACCAACTTCGTGGTGGTGTACTTCGATTACTAGACCCATTGCTTCCATCGCTGCACACATTGCTGCACGAAGGTCGTGTAGAGAGTCAACTGGTGGTACTGGGAAGTAACCGCCTTTAACGCCTGGACGGTGACCAATGTTACCGCCTTCGAATTCTGCGTGGCTACCCCAAGCAGCTTCTTCAGAGTTGATTTCGTACATAGCGCCGTTCATGTCGGCTTTCCACTTAACGTCATCAAATACGAAGAATTCTGGCTCTGGACCAAACAATGCAGAGTCAGCGATACCTGTAGACTTCAAGTATTCTTCAGCACGGATCGCAACAGAGCGTGGGTCGCGCTCGTAGCCTTGCATAGTTGAAGGCTCAACGATGTTACAACGAAGGATCAAAGTGCTTTCTTCTGTGAACGGGTCAAGTACTGCTGTAGCGTCTTCAGGCATAAGGATCATGTCTGATTCGTTGATGCCTTTCCAGCCAGCAATTGATGAACCGTCAAACATTTTGCCTTCTTCGAAGAAGTCTTCGTCAACTTCAGAAGATGGAATGCTTACGTGTTGTTCTTTACCGCGAGTATCTGTGAAGCGAAGGTCGACCCATGTGACTTCGTTTTCTTTGATTAGGCCGAGAGTTTTCTCTGACATTCTAATTTCTCCATTTTTGGACGTATTCGAAACAAAGGTTTGTTTCATGTTATTTCAAGTGCCGAGCACTGCACTAAATTGTCACACTCAAGTTGCGACATGCGCAGTGCCTAGCGATTTTCGCAGCAGGTGTCCGGCCTAACCAGTCTAAACAAACTTTTCAAATACTATTTATATTTCAAGTACCGTCCAAGTTGTCAGACGCCTTTGCTGGGCAGCCTGGAAGAGGAAAAAATGAAGGATAGCAGAACTATCTTCATTATTCCCCAATTATTTGTTGACATTAGTTTTTCTATGTCAGTGTGCAATATGTTTGCCAATTTTGATTATTTGTAAGTGCTTGAAAATAGGTGGCTGGAAGGGAGTATCAGTGGATTTTTACGATGTAATGCGCACCATAGCGGTGCTTCATGCTGTTTAGTGCAATAAAATGGTGCGACAGTAAAAAACTAAAATGTAAAATATTTGTTTACTGCATTTTAATATGACGTTCTTTCTGTATAATTCGCGTCCAATTTATATTCAGTTACTTTTAATTTAAGTCTTGGATTTAGTCTTTTCAGGATAACAGGTACCCGTATTGTGATAGAGAAATTAAGAAATATTGCCATCATTGCTCACGTTGATCATGGTAAAACGACGCTTGTAGATAAGTTGTTAAGCCAATCGGGTACACTCGAACGTCGGGACGAAGGTTCTGAGCGTATCATGGACTCCAATGACCAGGAAAAAGAGCGCGGTATTACCATTCTGGCAAAAAATACAGCCATTCAATGGAATGACTATCATATCAATATCGTTGACACACCTGGGCACGCTGACTTCGGTGGCGAAGTAGAGCGTGTATTATCGATGGTTGACTCGGTATTGCTGTTGGTTGATGCCGTTGATGGGCCGATGCCTCAAACTCGCTTTGTGACTTCAAAAGCGTTTGAGCAGGGTTTACGTCCTATTGTTGTAATCAATAAAATAGATCGCCCGGGTGCTCGTCCAGACTGGGTGATGGATCAGGTTTTCGATTTGTTTGATAGCTTGGGTGCGACGGATGAACAGTTAGACTTCCCTGTTATTTATGCGTCGGCGCTGAATGGTATTGCTGGTTCAGACCCTGAGGATATGGCTGACGATATGACGCCGCTGTATGAGATGATCACAGAACAAGTGCCAGCGCCTGATGTAGATCCTGAAGGAATGTTCCAGATGCAGGTGTCTGCATTGGCTTACGACAGCTACGTAGGTGTTATTGGTGTAGGTCGTATTACTCGCGGAACATTGAAGCCAAATCAGCAAGTAATTATTAAAGATGCCAAGGGTAATGAGCGTAAAGGCAAGGTGCTTAACGTCAAAACTCATATGGGGCTTGAGCAGGTTGAGACGCCACTGGCGAATGCCGGAGATATTGTTTGTATCAATGGTATTGATGGCTTAGGTATTTCAGATACTTTGTGTGACCCGGAGTGTGTAGAGGCTTTGCCAGCACTAAACGTAGATGAGCCAACCGTAAGTATGACCTTCGTGGTGAATGATTCTCCTTTTGCGGGCTTGGAAGGTAAGTTTGTTACGACGCGTAATATTAAGGATCGTCTTGATCAAGAGCTTATTCACAATGTGGCATTACGAGTGGCGCCAGGTGATACGCCGGACAAGTTTGTTGTCTCGGGTCGTGGTGAATTACACCTTTCTGTATTGATTGAAACAATGCGTCGTGAAGGCTTTGAGATGGCGGTATCGCGCCCTGAAGTTGTCCAGAAAGAAGTTGATGGCCAGATTCACGAGCCGTATGAGATGGTTGTAATTGATGTTGAAGAGCAGCATCAAGGGCCTGTGATGGAAGCAATGGGTTTGCGAAAGGCAGAATTAACCAATATGGAGTTGGATGGTAAAGGGCGTGTGCGTCTTGAGTTTGTTATCCCTTCTCGTGGTTTGATCGGTTTCCGTGGATTATTCCTGACGCTGACTTCTGGTTCAGGCATCATGACGAGTGTCTTTGATCACTATGGCGAAGTGAAGTCTGGTGGCTCTTTTGAGCGTCAGAACGGTGTGTTGGTGAGTATGGTCAAAGGTAAGACCACTGCTTATTCGTTGTTTACTGTTCAGCAGCGTGGCCGTTTATTCTTAGGCCCTGGTGTTGATATTTATGAAGGTCAGATTGTCGGCATTCACTCACGCTCTAATGACTTGGTTGTTAATACGGTCAAAGGTAAGCAGCTAACGAACGTTCGTGCATCGGGTACCGATGAGGCCTTGACCTTGGTTCCGCCGATTACGCATACGCTAGAGCAGGCGCTTGAGTTTATCGAAGATGATGAGTTGGTTGAAGTAACGCCAGAAAGCATTCGTATTCGTAAGAAGCTTCTTACCGAGACTGAGCGAAAGCGTAATAAGAAGTAAGCTTCTGTATAGTCTGTATAGAAAGTAGCTTAATAATTAAGCCCGCCTCCATATTTGGAGGCGGGCTTTTTTGTGGGTCATCGATATGACATATTAAAGGATTATGCTTAATTAAGCTTGGGAGAGAAAAGTGAAAGGTCTGATTCAGCGGGTAAGCTCTGCTTCGGTCGAGGTCTCTGGTGAAGTGGTTGGGGAGATATCTAAAGGGGTTTTGTTATTGCTGGGCGTTGAGAAGCAAGATACTGAAGCTTCGGCACAGGCTTTGCTTGAAAAGGTAGTGGGCTATCGTATTTTTGAGGATGAAGCTGGTCGAATGAACAAAAGCCTAAGGGATATAGGAGGTGAGTTATTGCTGGTTTCCCAGTTTACGTTGGCAGCGAATACAAAAAAGGGGCGGCGGCCAAGCTTTTCAGAGGCCAGTGAGCCTGGGCGAGCGCAAGAGCTTTATAAGATATTTGGAGAAATGGCCGAGGCGCAAGGTGTTCGTGTGCAGAGAGGGGTATTGGGTGCGGATATGCAAGTTTCTCTGGTGAATGACGGGCC
>NZ_LWFZ01000624.1:0-15396 GCF_001635225.1 Oleiphilus sp. HI0086 | reverse complement strand
CGAAGTGCTGCATCAACTCTGCAGGTCTAAATGCTCAGCCTCTTGTTAATGATTCTCCAGCCATTTCTATTGCCGAGTTACCGAAAGCTTTCTTTGCCAAAGGAAGTTACTTTGCTTATAGCGGCGCAGCTCCTTTTGATCATTTAGTCTATCCGGTTCCTGAGCCGGGAGGTCTGGGTGTTCATCTTACGCTTGATATGCAGGGAGCTGCTAAATTTGGCCCGGATGTTGAGTGGCTGGACGTGACTGATGTTGAGCACATTGACTATAAGGTGGACCCGAAAAAACGGGAGCAGTTTTACGCAGAGGTGAGTAAATATTGGCCTGAAGTAGAGCTCGATAAAATGCATGCTGATTACTCCGGTGTCCGGCCTAAAATTGTCCCTCCCGGAAACATGGCAGCTGACTTTTCCATACAAGGGCCTGCTGATCATGGTGTAGCAGGCTTAGTAAACTTACTTGGAATTGAGTCGCCAGGTTTAACATCTTCTTTGGCTATTGCAGAGTATATTTACTCTATTCTGAAGAAAGAAAAACTATAACATTACTCTTTATGGCTATTTGCCTAGCTGGCTTTTGGTGTTCTGGCCAGACTCCAGATATCAACGCGACTCGCCCCTTTATCAAGGAGTAATTGGCTACATATTTCGCTGGTCGCTTTTGTGGTCACGACGTCATCAACTAACACAATGTGTTTGTCTTTGACTACTTGAGGGTTATCTATAGTAAAACATCCTTTGAGGTTTATTAGTCGCTGAACTTTGTTAAGACTTTTTTGGTCGGCGCTCATCTTGGATTTAACTATCAACTTTGTATTTACGGCTAACTTTTGATGTTTCCCTAACAGTACTGCTAACGATTCGGCTTGATTGAATCCGCGCTCTTTGAGTTTATCCCTGTGCAATGGAATGGGAACGATAAAGTCTGGTTGGGGAAGGTCCTTATGGTAGAGCTCTAGGTAACGACAAAACTCGAGACCTAAGCTCTTCAGCCAATATTGTTCTCCAGATGATTTAACTCTATAAATGATGCTATTGATCGGGAAGGAATAGTTGAATGGCGCCACACATGTCTTGAACGGGGGAGGACTGCTAAGGCATTCTCCACAGATAAGCTCTTTACAACTCTCGCTATTCATTGGAAGCGAGCATTGCTTGCAGAATGTAACATTCCATTCCAAGTCCGCTAAGCAAGATTTGCAAATCGCTGATTTATTTAGAGTTATGGCGTCGCATAGTAAGCAAGGGGATTGAAAAATAATATCCAGAGCATGCCAGTTGTTAACCAAAAAATGAAATTTGGTTGACAACTTTTTGGTGAAGCTTATCATTACACTCATCCTTAAGCGTTGATGTATAAAGTTGACGCATGTTTTACCATGGTTTTGCACACGAGAACATACTTATGAGCGTACGACACGATTGGACTGCTGCCGAAGTTCAGGCTTTATTCGACTTGCCGTTTAATGATTTGATGTTTAAAGCGCAAGTTGTGCATAGAGACAATTTCGATCCCAACGAAGTTCAAGTGAGTACTTTGCTGTCGATCAAGACGGGTGCTTGCCCTGAGGATTGTAAATATTGCCCGCAGAGCGGACATTACAATACTGGCCTGGAAAAAGAGCGCTTGCTACAGGTTGAAAAAGTACTAGAGAAAGCCAAAGAAGCAAAAGCAAAAGGAAGTAGTCGTTTCTGCATGGGGGCCGCTTGGAAACACCCGAGTGATAAAGACCTACCTTATGTATTAGAAATGGTTAAAGGTGTTAAAGATATGGGGCTTGAGACCTGTATGACCTTGGGTAAATTAACCCAGGATCAGGCCGACCAGCTGGGCGATGCAGGCCTGGATTATTACAACCATAATTTGGATACCTCTCCCGAATATTACGATAAGATTATTACCACTAGAAGCTATCAGGATCGACTGGATACACTGTCTCATGTTCGTGACGCAGGTATGAAAGTCTGTAGTGGCGGCATCGTTGGTATGGGTGAAAAGGCAACTGATCGTGTAGGACTTTTTGTGCAGTTAGCAAACTTGCCAGTTCATCCTGAAAGTGTCCCCATCAATATGCTGGTTAAAGTGAAGGGAACGCCACTTGAAAACGTTGACGACTTGGATAAGTTTGAATTTATTCGTTGTATTGCTGTTGCACGTATCATGATGCCTAAGAGTCATGTGCGCCTATCTGCAGGGCGGGAAGCGATGTCAGATGAGATGCAGTCAATGGCATTTATGGCTGGAGCAAACTCAATTTTCTATGGTGAGTGCCTGTTGACTACTCCTAACCCTGAGTCTCATAAAGATATGCAATTGTTCAAGCGTTTGGGCTTACGCCCTGAACAGCGCATTGAAAAGTCTGATGCCGATCAGGAAGCTCAACTAAATAAGGCGATTGACGCAGAAGCTAATAAGCATTTGTTTTACGAAGCGGCTTCCCCAGCTGGAAATGAACAATCTCAATCACTTGTTTAATTTCTGATGGTTCGCAACGAGTGGTCTGCTTAATCAAATTAGGCCACTGATCCTTTCTTCTGAGTAGATAGGTTTTGTTAGCTGTATAAGCAGTAATTGGTTTAGTTTATGTCTATTTTTGAAGACCTTTGGCAGCAAGAGATTGACGCTCTAAAAGCTAAGAGTTTATTGCGTTCTCATCGCTTGCTAAGTTCGCCTCAGCAGATTGAACCGCTTGTTGATGGTCGTAAGCTTCTTTCCTTTTGTAGTAATGACTATCTAGGTTTAGCGAATCATACTGCGCTGAAGAAAGCAGCCAAATCCTGTATCGACAGGAGTGGTGTGGGCAGTGGCGCCTCGCATCTTGTCGTTGGGCATCATCAAGAACATGAAGCCTTAGAGTGCGAACTTGCAGAGTTTACCGGGCGTGATAAAGCGCTGGTTTTTTCTAGTGGCTATATGGCCAACTTGGCAGTGGTATCTACCCTGGTAGGAAAGGGCGACATTGTGCTGCAGGATAAGCTTAACCACGCCTCGCTTATAGATGGTGGCTTATTGAGTGGAGCTCGCTTTCAACGCTACTTACACAATGACGTTTCCAGCCTTAGTTCTCATTTAGATAAGCTCTCGACACGTAGTCAGCCGGTAGGTGTGAAACAAAGCAAGGCCTTAGTCGTTAGTGACGGCATATTCAGCATGGATGGAGATATCGCACCCCTGAAAGATATTGCAGCAACCTGCACTGCGCAAGGTGCCTTATTAATGGTTGATGACGCGCATGGCTTGGGTGTTATTGGTGAACAGGGAAAAGGCTCATGTAATGTATTTGGACTTGCTCAGAAAGACGTTCCTGTGTTGATGGGTACCTTTGGCAAAGCCTTTGGTACATCAGGTGCTTTTGTTGCTGGTTCAGAGCTTCTAATCGATTACCTGACTCAAGCGGCACGCCCTTATATTTATACAACAGCTATGCCACCGGCGATTGCGGCTGCAACACGAGCTAGTCTTGATCTGATTAAAAAAGCCGATCAGAAGCGAGCACATTTATCCTCTTTGATCACTTACTTTAGGCTTGAGGCACAAGCGCTAGGTTATTGTCTTGTTGAATCAAATAGTCCTATTCAGCCTTTGATTATCGGCAGTAGTGATGATGCTATCGCACTGTCAAACTTCCTGCTTAGTCAGGGCATACTGGTAACCGCTATTCGTCCTCCTACTGTTCCTGCTAATACCTCGCGCTTACGTGTGACCTTTAGTGCTGATCATGATCTAGCCCACGTTGAGCAACTGCTCGATGCCCTCAGTATGGCGATAGATTTAGGTATTGTGACACCAGATGTCTAAGCAAACTGTGCAACATATTGTGTTAGTGAATGGCTGGTCAGCGCCGACCTCGATGTGGGAAGACTTTTTTGCAGAAGGTTTTGACGGATATTCTATTGATGTCTTGAGTCTTGCTGGTCTGACATCCTTGGATGAATGTAGTCGAGCTATTGACGACTGTGTTCAGCCAGGAACGCTTGTTGCAGCTTGGTCTCTTGGTGGTCAGCTGGCTCTTAACTATTTGTCTAACTATAGTTCTGAAAAGTTACGTAAGGGATTTGTTGAAGGCGTGGCTCTTCTTCAATCGACCCCATGTTTCGTTAATCAGGATGGTTGGCCCTATGGCGTCACAACTGAAGACTTTGATTCGTTGCAGGGCTTGGTTGAGGCTGAAGAGTGGTCGCAGCTGGTTCGTCGTTTTTCCTTTTTACTGTTATCGGGAAGTCAGTACCGACACTTGGACAAAAAGTTCCTGCATTTAGTTTATACAGTGGAGTCGCTGCCGCCAAAATCTAGTTTAGAGTTTGGTTTAGGTTTACTGAAAAGCTTGGACTTAAGACAGTGCCTGGAAAATATATCAACTCCAATGTATTGGCTTCTAGGTAGTCATGACAGTCTAATCGCTCAAGACTTGGCAATCTATATCGAGAATCAAGTTGCTGAGAGTCCGGTAGCTAACGAATGTCGCGTAAAGGTAGTTAATGACATGGGGCATTTACCCTGTGCCAGGCATGCTATGGATATTAAAAAGCACTTGTTCTCGTTTTTGGAAACTCTATGACGATTGACTCGATAGAAAAATCCCAGATAGCCCGGTCTTTTGGTCGAGCTGCTGCCAGTTATGACTCAGTAGCGCATTTTCAACGTTGGACTGCTGATAGGCTCTTGAGTAAGATTTCCTTAAACGATTGCCGTCGAATGATTGACTTGGGCTGTGGTACCGGGTATTCGTCTGATAAGTTAAAGGAGAGATTTTCTTCCGCAGAGTATATGGGCGTTGATTTGTCGGTAGATATGCTCACTTATGCGCGTTCTCAGCATGCGGCTGATGGTCAGTTTTGGCTTGCTGGCGACGCCGAAAATTTACCAATAGCGTCCAGTAGCCATGACTTGGTTTTTTCCAGTTTAGCGATTCAATGGTGTGCCGACCTCCCAAAGATGTTTGCAGAAGTACAGCGAATATTAAAACCGGGTGGCATGTTTGCATTTTCTACCCTGATTGACGGTTCCTTGTTTGAATTAAAAGAAGCGTGGCACGAAGTTGATGAACTTCAGCATGTTAATGAGTTTGGTAGCTTTCAGGAGCATAAGCGGGCCTTGGATAATATAGCGTTTGATGTTCGCACCTTTAGTCAAGAGGCTAAAGTTCTTCGATACTCTTCAGTGCGGGAGTTAACTCGTGAGCTAAAAATGTTGGGAGCGCATAACATTACGGCTCATCGACCAACGGGAATGACAGGCAAGGCCAAGCTAAGAGACTTTGTTTCAGCTTATGAGGCGAAGCGTGTAGAAGGCGGTTATTTGCCCGCAACATATCAGGTTTTGTGGGGGGTATTGGTTAAAACGTAGTTTTAGCGTAGGTCTAGTAACTTAGCCTAGAAAACTGTAGCCAATAGACTGACTCAATATTAAAGAAATATAAGGTAATAGATGATGGCGAATGTATATTTTGTCGCGGGTACCGATACAGAAGTTGGAAAGACTTTTTCCAGCTGTGCTCTGTTGGCTGCTGCAAACTCGAAAGGCTTGAGTTCGATGGCTCTAAAGCCAATCGCTGCAGGTGCTGATGAGTATAAAGATGCTAATGATAAAGTAAGCATGCGAAATGAAGATGCTGTCGCCTTGATGTCACATATGTCGGTCGATCTACCGTACAGTCAAGTTAACCCAGTATTACTCAAAGAAGCAGCTTCGCCACATATTGCTGCTGCGCTTGAAAAGCGAACGCCAAGTGCATCGCGTATTACGGGTATCTGTCGTGGAGCGCTGATGAAGAAACCGGATTTCGCACTTATCGAAGGAGCAGGGGGGTGGCGGGTACCGATTAGCCCAAGAGAAACGATGGCTGACTTGGCACGACAGTTGAACTATAAAGTTATTCTAGTTGTTGGTTTGCGTTTGGGGTGTTTGAATCATGCGATGCTAAGTGCAGAGGCAATCAGAAGAGATGGCTTGGAGATAGCTGGTTGGGTTGCGAATAGTTTGTCGAGAGAAACAATGAGCTATGAAGCTGAAAATATAGCGACTTTAAGCTCGGCTTTAGGTGCACCGCTTATTGCTCACTTACCTTTTAGCGAGAGCGGTAAGCCTGAGGAGCTTTGTAAATATGTGAATCTGGACTGTCTAGATTTGTAAGGCTTTGATCAGGCTGGTTGAAAAACATACAGATATTTGCTTAAATAACATACATAAGGAGAGCAGTGTCTGAATTGCTCGAGTAATTAGTATTAGAGTGTTCGCAGAAAATAGTCACAATATTTGCTGAATTCTTTACTTCGTATAGGTGCTTGTCATGAATGTAAATACTGTTTTACAGACCGGTATTCAAGGCTTACAGCAAGGTCAAGAGGGTATGCAGAAAGCTGCAACAGAGATTGTGAATGCGAGTACTGTAAGTAATAGCGAAGGCTCCAGTTCTAGTGTAATTGAACCAATAGTTGATTTAAAATTATATGAAAGGTCAGTTGAAGCATCGGCGCAAGTAGTCAAAACAGCTGACGAAGTTTTAGGAACCTTGCTTGATACCTTGGCTTAATACGTGAGGGCCTTAAGTTTTATTTAATAGCTGGAAGTTACCTCAATAGAGAGGTTTTGTTATGAATATATCGCCGCAAACAAATCTATCTTCGCCAGTTCATGCTGAGCAGAAGACGGTGACGTCTGAGCAAAACTCAAATAACTCCAGTTCAAAAGACTTGGCTTCGGTCAGTACCACGCCAGCGGTTAAAGTTGGCCTGTCAGTAAGTGAGAATTCCCAAGCTGCTGCCAATGCAGCCCTTCCCCAGTTATACAGCCGAATTTCATTGGCTAAGAATAACCAAGAACAACTTTATGTCGACGATGATCAACGAGCAGCGCCTTTTGAGAACGATGAGGTCGCGAGCAAGCTAATTGCTGATGAAGATGGTCGTACAGTTGGGAGTGATGACTCCGACCTTGAAGATGAGGTGCGAACTCAGAATGGCGACCAGCAGAGTGTTGAGCGAAGTTCAACAGAAAGTGCCGGTGAACGCCGTATAGAAGAGCAACAAGAAGCGATTATTGAGGAACAGATAGCGGAGCTTAGAGCAAGAGATCAGGAAGTGAGAGCACATGAGCAGGCCCATAAAGCGGTGGGCGGTCAATATGCTGGTGCCGCATCATTTACTTATCAGTCTGGCCCTGATGGAAATCGTTATGCTGTGGGAGGGGAGGTTTCAATCGATATATCGCCTATTCCCAATGACCCTCAAGCTACAATTTCAAAAATGAATACGGTCAAAGCTGCAGCGAATGCTCCTGCCGAGCCTTCTGGTCAGGATCGTGCTGTGGCAGCTCAGGCTCAAAGGGTAATAGCTCAGGCTCAAGCTGAATTGGTTGAAAAGAGAGCTCAAGAGTTAGAGCAAACACAGCTACAAGCTCAAGAGTTAGAGCAAACACAGCTACAAGCTCAAGAGAATAAAGATCGCCTTGAGAAAGAGAAAGAGCAGACCGACGCTCGAAAAGATGAACGCAGTGCTCAGGTTTTAAGTGTTCAGGAATTCGAAAGAATTGCTTCACTTGATCAAAAAACTGTTTCTGATATTGACGACCTAATCTAAAACAATAAAAAATTACAAATTCCCTTTTCTATTTCAGTGCAGTTTTTAAAAAAGCTGCTAATCTTCTGTTTTACAACTAATTTTGCCGATATGTCGTGGTTTGGTGGCGGTATTTTCCTGTCCGCTATGCGCTTTTTTTTCATATGAATTATCGGATTTTTTGTAAGGAAATCTTGACATTGGCTTTAAGCAAACGTATGTTTCAAACAGTCGTTTGATATTCAATGCTTGAAAATCGAGTAAATGCTCGAATTGAAGTGACCCACTCAACGACCTGCTATGAACGAATAGCTTAATACGGTGGGTGACCTGATTGACTGTAAGAGTCGACGTTAATAAACGAATTTTATTAGTTTTTAACAAGCGTTAAAACGTAAATAAATATATTTGAGGTTTTTAGCTATGCCAGAATACAAAGCTCCCCTACGAGAAATTAAGTTCATCATGAACGAAGTTTTGAACAGTGAACAGCACTACGCAACCATAGGAGCAGATGATGCTTCTCCAGACATGGTCGAAGCGATCATCGGCGAAGGTGCAAAGTTTTGTGAAGAAGTACTAGCTCCTCTTAACCAAGTAGGTGACCAGGAAGGTTGTACTTGGAGTGAAGATGGTGTTAAAACGCCAACAGGTTTTAAAGAAGCATATAACCAATTTGTAGAAGGCGGCTGGCCTTCAATGAACGCGCCTGTTGAGCACGGTGGACAAGGTCTACCTGAGTCCATCAACATCGCTTTGAGTGAAATGATTGGTACTGCTAACTGGTCTTGGGGTATGTATCCAGGCCTAAGCCACGGTGCACGTGCGACAATTCAAGAGCATGGTACGCCTGAGCAGCAGGAAACTTATCTAACTAAGCTGATCAGCGGTGAGTGGACGGGTACCATGTGTTTAACAGAGCCTCAGTGTGGTTCTGACCTAGGTATTTTGACTACTAAGGCTGAGCCAAATGCTGATGGTAGCTACAACATCACGGGTACGAAGATCTTCATCTCTGCCGGTGAGCACGATATGGTTGATAACATCGTTCACATTGTTCTAGCACGTCTTCCTGGCGCACCAGAAGGTACTAAGGGTATTTCTCTGTTTATCGTACCTAAGTTGTTGCCAGATGCAGACGGTAATCCAGGCGAGAAAAACAACGTTACCTGTGGTTCTATCGAGCACAAAATGGGTATCCATGGTAACGCAACTTGTGTGATGAACTTTGATGCATCAAAAGGTTGGTTGATTGGCCCAGAAAACAAGGGTCTAAACTGCATGTTCACATTCATGAACGTTGCACGTATCGGTACTTCTATTCAAGGTCTTGCTGCTGCTGAAGGTTCTTTCCAGGGTGCGCTAACTTACGCTAAAGAGCGTCTAGCTATGCGTTCTTTGACTGGTAAGAAGAACCCGGAAGGTAAAGCTGACCCAATCATTGTTCACCCAGACGTTCGCCGTATGCTTCTAACTCAGAAGTCTATCGCTGAAGGTTCTCGTGCAATGATCTACTACGCAGCGCAACAGGCTGATTTGGTAGAGCACGGTAGTGATGAAGAGAAGAAAGCAGCTGACGAGATGTTAGGCTTCTTAACGCCTATTCTTAAAGCTTTCTGTACTGAAGCTGGTTACGAGGCTGCTAACCACGGTGTTCAGGTATTCGGTGGTCACGGTTTCATCGCTGAGTGGGGTATGGAGCAGATCGTTCGTGATACGCGTATCGCACTAATTTATGAAGGTACAACTGGTATCCAGGCACTTGACTTGTTAGGCCGTAAAGTTCTAATGACGCAAGGTGCTGCACTTAAGAACTTCACTAAGTTGGTTCACACTTTCTGTAAAGAAAATGCAGATAACGAAGGTTTGGCGCAGTTCATTGAGCCGCTAACCAAGCTAAACAAAGAGTGGGGCGATATTACGATGAAGATTGGTATGAATGCCATGAAGAATCGTGATGAAGTTGGTGCAGCGTCAGTTGATTACCTAATGTACTCAGGCTATGTATGTTTAGCATACTTCTGGGCGAAGATGGTTGATGTTGCTCAGCAGAAGCTAGCAGAAGGTACAACAGAAGAAGCGTTCTACAAGACTAAGCTGCAAACTGCTCAGTTCTACTTTGATCGTATCTTGCCACGTACTTTAGCTCACGCTCAAATGATTGAAGCGGGTGCCGAGTCTATGATGGCTGTTGAAGAAGATAACTTCGCTTTCTAAGCTTGAGTTAATCTGATTCAAAAAAAAGCCCGCATTCGCGGGCTTTTTACGTTAAAATGCGCCGCATGATTTAAATGTGCGGCGTTAGGTTTTCCCGGACATAAGTAAATCACACCCGAATAGCCACAAGCAGCTCGGGGTTTTTATTGAAAAATACCTTGTAAGACAAGGTTGTTACGTGTTGGATCAACAGAGGATAGAGGGTAGTTACATGGCTGAGTATAAGGCTCCGTTAAAAGATATTCGTTTCGTGATGAATGAAGTGTTTGGTGTAGAGCAGCTTTGGGCTTCGCTTGCGGGCACAAAAGACACCATCGATATTGATACTGCTGACGCAGTATTGGAAGAAGCGGGTAAGATCACTGCATCACTAATTGCACCTTTAAGTCGTAATGGTGATGAAGAAGGTTGTAAGTGGACTGACGGTGTTGTAACGACTCCAGCGGGTTATAAAGAAGCTTATAAGACTTTTGTTGAAGGTGGTTGGTCAGGTCTTACGGGTAACCCTGAATACGAAGGAATGGGTATGCCTAAAATGGTAGGTGCTCAGTATGAAGAGATGCTTTATTCTTCTGATATCTCTTTTGGTTTATATGTATGCCTAACTTCTGGTGCAAGTTTGGCAATTGATGCACACGCCACTGAAGAGCTTAAGCAGAAGTATCTACCTAAGATGTATTCTGGCGAGTGGGCTGGTGCGATGGACTTAACTGAGCCGCATGCAGGCACAGATCTAGGTATGATCCGCACTAAAGCTGAAGACAACGGTGACGGTAGCTACGCGATCACAGGTACTAAGATCTTCATTACAGGTGGTGACCAAGATCTTTCTGAAAACGTTATTCATTTGGTCCTCGCTAAGCTTCCTGATGCGCCTGCCGGCCCTAAAGGTATTTCTCTGTTCTTGGTTCCAAGAAACAAGGTTGATGAGAACAACGTTGTTGGCGAGAACAATAATGTAACGGTTGGCTCTATCGAGCATAAAATGGGTATCAAAGCTTCTGCAACCTGTGTCATGAACTTTGACGGCGCTCAAGGCTGGTTGGTTGGTGAGATTAACCAAGGTCTAAACGCAATGTTCACAATGATGAACTACGAGCGTTTGAGTGTTGGTATTCAGGGCTTAGGTGCTGCTGAGCGTTCATACCAGAATGCTGTTGAGTATGCATTGGATCGAATTCAGGGTAGAGCGGCAACAGGCCCGGCTCAACCTGAAAAGGCTGCTGACCCACTAATCGTGCATCCTGATATTCGCCGTATGTTGATGACTATGCGTGCTTACAATGAGGGTGGTCGTGCCTTCTCTAGCTATGTTGCGACTTTCTTGGATACAGCGAAATACTCAGATGACGCTGATGAGAAGAAGCATGCATCAGCAATGGTTGCATTGATGACGCCTATTGCAAAAGCATATTTGACTGATCGTGCTTTAGATTGTTGTATTGCTGGCCAGCAAGTATTTGGTGGTCACGGTTTCATTCGTGAGTGGGGCCAGGAGCAGTTGGTTCGTGATACGCGTATTACGCAAATCTACGAAGGTACTAATGGTATCCAATCTTTGGATTTGATGGGCCGTAAGATTGTCGCCAATGGCGGTAAGTTCTACGAACTATTTGCTTCAGAAGTCGCTTCGTTTATTCAGGTAGAGGCTGATAATGCTGACTTGGCTGAATTCGTTAAGCCACTGTCTGCAGCGCTTGAGCGTTTAAGTGATGTAACAGAATATGTTATCAATAGCGTTAAGGATGATCCAAACGCAATTGGTGCTGCATCGGTTGAATACCTGGAATTGTTTGGCTTAACTGCTTACGCTTACATGTGGGCGAAGATGGTTAAAGCGGCAGCACCAAAAGTAGGCTCAGATGAATTTTATGCGTCTAAGGTCAAGACAGCTAAATTCTTCTATAGCCGTTTGTTGCCTAAGACTGTTTCTCTAGCCGAGCTTGTACGTTCTGGTAGTGAAGATATGATGGCTTTGGCTGCGGATCAGTTCTAAGACTGATTTACTCCAGGCATAAAAAAACCTGCTTTTTGCAGGTTTTTTTATGCCTGATTTTTATAGTAGCTAAGCTACTTGGAAATTATATTTCTATTTCCATTATTAATATCAACAGCGAAAATCGCTTTTTCTTCAGAATCGGTAACGAGAAGTGAGTTAGAGTCTGGGTTGAAGCTTAGGCCTGTTAGGTTTTTAAATAAAGGGCCAGAGCCGATCGCACGGTTAGATAAAACTTCCCGGTCACCACTGCTTAAATCAACTGATATTATCGCCTTGAGTTTCTGGTCAGCGATGTAGGCGGTATTCTGTGCAAGGTTCAAATCGATTGCTATTGGGTTGAGCAGGTTAAGCCCCGAGCCAACATCGATCGAAGATACGATTTCAGCGTTTTCTGACTCGGCGTTCCAACGGATGACGGCATTTAAGGCGCTATCGACTGCGTAGATTGATGTGTTTTGCTGGTCGTAAGTGATGTCGCTTGGCTTGGATAGTTTTGATGTTGAGTTTCGAGACAAGCGTTTGTTAGCCGCGATATCAGTTTCGTAGCTGTTTAGATTTACTGATTGAATTCTATCCAGGTAAATGTCACTCACAAGTAATTGGTTGCTCTCTGGCTTAAGTGCTAGCCCTGATGGAAGCTTAAGCTCTGTTGCGCCTAGTCTAGGGGAGGGGGTAATTAAGTTTCTGTCGCCACTAGCTAGGTCAATTTCCCAGATATTTTTTTGCTCGCGCATGCTAACCCATACACTTGATTGAGAGGCGTTAATCTCCAGGTCGACTGGGTTCAATATAGCGGGGCCTGAGCCTAGTTCGAGGTTCGAGTTCGACGCAGAGATAACTTTACGGCTACCTGTCTGTAAGTCGACTTCAAATAGCGCATTGTGATGCCCTTCGGTAATCAAAGCCATATTATTGCCAATGTGCTGAATCGATGTAGGTGCTTCAAGGTTTGGGCCACTACCGTAGCGGTTGCTAACAAAAAGTTCGCGCTGACCTGAAGAAAAGGCAACTGAGAATACGACCTTAAGCTCGGTGTCGTTTACAAGTAATCGTTCATTTTGCTGATCGACGACCAGCTGTTTAAACGTTTTGAACTCTTCACCCTTACCATCGTTTGCTTGGCTCAGTATCGTTCGGTCACCAGTCTCGACATCAATCTCGATAATTGATTTTGAGTCTTCATCAATTAGCCATAATTTGGTCTTTGTGGTGAGCTCCTGGTCTATATCAGTGACTTCAACAACCCCTGCAGCAATATCCGATATGTATGAGAAAGAGCCCGAGGCGCTACCTTGCTCACTTGAAGAAATGATTGAGCTTGTACCTGTTTCTATATCAATGGATAGAACCGTATTATTGCCATTGTCAGAACAGTAGAGCACACCATTGTGAAATACGATTGCAGTTGGTTTTAGTAATTCAAGGCCGGGATTAGCATTGTCTGAGAGGATGGGCCAGCGATTAGGACTTAACTGCTCGTCGATATCAAACACTTTAATGATTGCACCACTTTCTGAATTTTCATTCGCCATCAACAGGTAGAGGATGCCGCCGTCGCTATCGATGGATATATCAATAACATTGTTTAGGCCGTTGGCCAGAGTGGTTAAATTACCGCTGGGGTATTGGCGAGCGAGAATAGCTTGTGAAACTGGCTGCGTTTCCCTTACATCAAGAATAAGTTCTCGCTCTTGGTTTGTGTCAAAAACAGTTGTTTGAGGTTTGATTAGGCTTTCGCTGTCATTTGCAGCATACAAGGTTAGTCTTGGTGAGTTTATATCTGTAGCGTAAGTCTTAAGCTTATTTGCATCGCTTATTAATAATTTATTATCAGAGGTGATAGCCAGGTGGCTTGGTTCTTCAAAAATCTCATCGATTCTTGTAACCCTTAAGTCAAACTTATCTTCGCGTTTATTGCCTGCACCATCAATTGTATTGATGTTCAGTTCACCGATATCAGGTTCGGTTGGAAGATCTACACGCCAGTTTGCGTAATTATCATCACTCGTAACTGGTTCACCATTTACTGTGACGCTTTCGATACCACTATGCTCATCATAACTGGAGCCGCTAATTGTCACCACTGAGTTAGTCGTTGTTCTACTGTAGGTAGGTGATGTGAGCGTTGTTGTTGGCTCCGCTTTATCTCCACCGGAGTTACTACCTCCATCACAGCCAAACAAGGAGAGCGCCATTATCGGCAGGCTCACCTGTAGAGAGCGTTTAAAATTGATTCCATTAAGCAACTTGTTCATATCTATATTCTTTAGCCGGGATATCTGATTGGTTGGCACCAAGCTCGATTTTAGCGCTTGGTGCCTTTGCACAATAAACTTAGTACAGTGCTAACTATTGGATTATCGTTTCAAGAGCCCAGGTGTTTAGCGTTCCTGAGTTGGTGATCGTTGCTTTATCCTCTACTTTGAGTGTCCAGACACCTTGAGTAGACTCACCGTTAAATGCGCTTAAGGCGTTGTGAGGAATAACTGTGCCGCCGATACCGGGGGAAGAGTTACAAACGTTCTCTACAGCGGAGCTTCCCTGATCATCGAATGTTGCGTCGACATCATCGTTGGCGCAACCGAAATCGAACCAGCCGCCGGTTGTTCCAGGTCGGTCCATAATTACAACAGATGTGCCTGCAGGGCTTGTGAGCGTTAGGATCAGGTCTCCTGGTCGGCCATGCGATATATCAATCATAACATTAAGGTCAGCTAACTGACGGTCATCGGATATAGTCATACTGGTTGAGTTCGATGATGACCCCGCATCCAGTCCTGGGCTTGCACTAAATGTTTTAACAAGTGGAATGACTGTGACGGTGCGGGTTTGGGTTAATGCGCTATTCCCCGCCGCGTCAGTGACATTAAAGTGAACTTGATAACTGCCTGGTGTCGACATATCTAGCCCGCTTGTATCAATACTTACGTTCGATGATATGTCGCCATCGATGTTATCAGTTGCTGAAACCCCCAGGTCGCTATAAACATGTCCTTGAATAACTTCAACTGGATTGTCTCCTAGTACTGAAATACTAGGGGGGGTGGTATCGACTACATGTACTGTTCTCGTCACGGTTGTAGCATCGTTACCTTGAGCATCGGCGACATCATAGCTTAATGTGTAAGTGCCAGCGATATTCTCGTTTACATCTCCCGATACAAAGATACTAGAGGATATATCGCTACCGAAATCACTCGCGGTCGCGCCTGCATCAATGTAAGTCGTTCCTTGCTCATGATAGCTTGGGTCCGAGCCTAATAGGCTTATGACCGGTGCGGTAGTATCTTGAACGATAACTGTTCTTGTCACCGTTAGGGCAGCATTACCCGACAAGTCCGAGACATTATAAGTTACCTGATAGCTTCCTACGGCGTTCGTTGCGACGAATCCTGAAATGGCGATAGAAGCTGATAAATCACCATCAACGCCATCGACTGCAGTTGCGCCAGGCTCGAAATAGGTGCCACCCAGTTCAATTAAGATTGGGTTGTTTCCAAGTAAGGAGATAACCGGTGGAACGGTATCGCTACTAGTGTTATCGATTACATTGACTTGGCGGGTAGCATTACCAACATTACCCTCGCTGTCACTGACACTATAGCTAATGGTGTACGTTCCAGG
>NZ_LWFZ01000623.1:0-3825 GCF_001635225.1 Oleiphilus sp. HI0086 | reverse complement strand
AGTACCTTAAAAGTGCTGACGAGATGTTGGCCTTATTCGAAGATATTCCCGAGGCCGTTGAAAACACGATAGAAATCGCTAAACGCTGCAATGTGGAAATTCGTTTGGGCGAGTACTTTCTGCCTCAATATCCCGTGCCTGAAGGCATGACAATGGATGAGTTTTTTCGCAAGCTTTGTCATGACGACCTGGATGAGCGCTTAAAAGTAATTTTGGCTAATTGTCCTGAAGACGAGCTTGAGGAACGGCGAAAACCTTATCTGGATCGCTTGAAATTTGAACTCGATATCATTCTTCAGATGGGGTTTCCCGGCTATTTTCTGATCGTAATGGACTTTATTAAATGGGCGAAGGATCATGATATCCCTGTTGGCCCGGGTCGTGGTTCAGGTGCTGGTTCACTTGTTGCATATGTATTGAAAATTACCGACCTGGATCCCTTGCAATACGATCTACTATTCGAACGTTTCTTGAACCCGGAACGTGTCTCGATGCCTGACTTTGACGTTGACTTCTGTATGGATGGGCGAGACCGGGTTATCTCTTATGTTGCTGATCATTACGGCAGGGATGCGGTATCGCAGATTATTACCTTTGGTACGATGGCAGCAAAGGCTGTGGTGCGAGATGTTGCGCGTGTGCAGGGTAAATCTTACGGTTTGGCTGACCGGCTTTCGAAGATGATTCCTTTCGAAATCGGCATGACTTTGTCAAAGGCGATTGAGCAGGAACCGACCTTAAAAACTTTTCTTGATGAAGACGAAGAAGCCCAGGAGATCTGGGAAATGGCTGTCTGTCTAGAAGGGATTACGCGTAACGTCGGTAAGCACGCCGGTGGTGTTGTTATCGCACCGACTAAACTGACAGACTTTGCTGCACTTTATTGTGATGAAGAAGGCGGTGGCCTGGTTACCCAGTTCGATAAAAATGATGTTGAAGATGCAGGCCTGGTTAAGTTCGACTTCTTGGGGCTTCGTACTCTAACTATCGTTGACTGGGCTTTGAAGATGATTAACCCTCGCTTGGCAGCGAAAGGTAAAGAGCCTATTAATATTGACCATATCCCACTGGATGATAGGCCCTCTTTTGAATTGCTGAAGTCAGCAGAAACAACGGCGGTATTCCAGCTGGAATCCCGTGGTATGAAAGACTTGATTCGTCGACTTCAGCCAGACAACCTTGAAGATATGATCGCACTGGTTGCACTATTTAGACCGGGGCCTTTGGAGTCAGGCATGGTTGATGACTTTATCAACCGTAAGCATGGGCGGGCAGAAGTAGCCTATCCTCATCCTGACTTTCAGCATGAGAGTCTGAAAGGCATTCTAGAACCGACTTACGGTGTTATTGTCTATCAGGAACAGGTTATGCAGATTGCACAGACCTTGGCAGGATATACGCTAGGTGGCGCGGATATGCTGCGTCGTGCAATGGGTAAGAAAAAACCGGAAGAAATGGCTAAGCAGCGCGATACCTTCCGTGAAGGTGCTGCGTCAATTGGTGTTGACCCAGACCTCGCCATGAAAATATTCGACTTGGTAGAAAAGTTTGCGGGCTATGGTTTTAACAAGTCTCACTCAGCGGCCTATGCGGTCGTTTCCTATCAAACATTGTGGCTAAAGACTCATTTTCCTTCAGAGTTTATGGCTGCGGTACTGACTGCCGATATGCAAAATACCGACAAGGTGGTGACCTTAGTCGAAGAGTGTCGTCAGATGAAAATCTCTTTGGTGCTGCCGAATGTCAATGTCAGTCAATATACCTTTACCGTTGATGACGATCTTCAGGTTGTCTACGGTTTGGGTGCCATTAAAGGCTTAGGGGAAGGGCCCGTTGAGAGTGTCTTGGAAGCCAGGGAAGAGGGCGGACCATTTAAAAGTCTGTTTGATTTTTGTGACCGGGTAGATTTGAAGAAGGTGAATAAGCGAGCTCTGGAAGCATTGATCCGAGCCGGTGCCATGGATTCGATTGGCCCGAGCCGCGCGAGGATGATGGAAAGTATTACCGAAGCAGTACAACGCGCTGACCAGAATGCCAGAAACCAAAATGCGGGTATGATGGATATGTTTGGCGAGGTTGTTCCTGACGAAGATGAGGATGTCTACGCAAGTTCAGAAGGTGTTCGTGAGTGGAGTGAAAAAGAGCGGCTAGGGCAGGAAAAAGACACCTTGGGCTTATACCTGACAGGTCACCCTTTTGATGAGTATGAAAAAGAGGTTAGGCGTTTTGCTCCGAACTCTATATTAAACCTTAAGTCCAGTCGTAATCGGACGACGGTAGTGGGTTTGATTGTTGAAATTCGGGTAATGAAGAATAAACGTGGCCAGACCATGTGCTTCGTTACTTTGGATGATCGTAGTGCACGAATTGAGGCGACACTATTTGCGGATACATTTGACGAGTGTCGCGAGGCTATTCAAAAGGATGAGGTGGTTGCTGTTTCTGGTGTAGTGAGTCTTGATGACTATTCCGGAATGCTGAAGATGCGAGTTAGCCAGGTACAAAGTATTGCTTCAGCGAGAATTAACTTTGCCAAGAATATCTCTATCAGTATTAGTCAGGCGCAGTGTGCTGACGGAATGCTAGAAAGCGTTAAGAGTAAGTTGGAACCTTATCGTTGTACTCAGCCAGTACCTGCTGCACCAGCAATGCTTGGTGAGGGGGCAATGGTGCGAGAAGAAGAGTCGCTTCAGCCAGCAGGTTGTAAGGTTGCCTTAAGCTACCAGCGACCTGATGTGAGTGCGGTTATCGAATTTGGTGATAGCTGGCGGGTTGAGCCTGCTGACGAATTGTTTCAAGAGTTAGAGTATTTGCTGGGTGAAGGGAAGGCGCAGCTCGTTTATTAGCCTCATATTTTTTTTATGTTGTGGCGGGATTTTCACTTATGCTGTCTGGTAAGGCGGCGAAAAAAAAGTAACAATAGCCCCCTCAAATCTAATGGAAGAGTCAGTTAGCCAGACTAAAGCGGTTTATTATGAATTTATACTACCTTGATTTTGAACAGCCCATTGCAGAGCTGGAAGAAAAAATAGAAGAACTTCGCTTGGTCGGCAGTGATCAGGAGCTCAATATTCAAGAAGTGATTGAGCGTCTTGAGCATGAATGCGAGATTCGTACAAAAGATATTTTTGCGAATCTTAATGCTTGGGATGTCGCGCGCTTGGCTAGACATCCAAAGCGTCCTTATACGCTTGATTACATTGAGCAGATTTTCACAGACTTTGATGAGTTGCATGGTGATAGAACTTATGCTGATGATCAGTCGATTGTAGGTGGTATTGCTCGGCTTGAAGGGCGTCCAGTAATGATTATTGGTCATCAGAAAGGGCGCGAAGTTAAAGAAAAGGTCAAGCGTAACTTTGGTATGCCCCGGCCAGAGGGTTACCGCAAGGCTTGTCGCCTTATGGAGCTAGCTGAACGTTTTTCCTTGCCTATTATCACCTTTATAGACACGCCAGGTGCCTACCCGGGAATTGGTGCTGAAGAGCGCGGCCAAAGCCAGGCGATAGCTCATAATCTAGCTGTCATGTCTCGGCTTAAAACGCCAATTATATCCACTGTTATTGGTGAAGGTGGTTCTGGTGGCGCGCTGGCTATTGGTGTCTGTGATCGTCTAAATATGCTTCAGTACTCAACTTATTCTGTTATTTCCCCTGAGGGTTGTGCCTCCATTCTGTGGAAAAGTGCTGAGTATGCAGCTGATGCGGCTGAAGCGATGGGGGTTAACGCTCAACGTCTGAAAGAATTAGGTCTGGTTGATGGCGTCATAGAGGAGCCTTTAGGCGGTGCACATAGAAATATGCCCGAGATGGCTACTCAATTGAA
>NZ_LWFZ01000622.1:0-18160 GCF_001635225.1 Oleiphilus sp. HI0086 | reverse complement strand
CAACGGCAAATACAGTTCTATCGATATTCATGATCTAAAACCTCTTCTAAACTAAATATTAGGTTTTACTAATATAGATGCTTGAATTATATTAGTCAATGCTAATATAATCGCTGCTATGTGATGGTTTACCTAAGTTTTGCCAGAATGAGAGGAAGAGTATGATGAAAGTATCTTGTCAAAGATTATCTGTTGCTTTGTTGCTGCCTGTACTAGGCTGGGCTGGTGCTAGCAGTGCTGAAACCGCTTCAGACCTAGCAAGCGAAGGTAAGCAAGTGATTCAACAATTTGCAGGAGAGTTGAAATCAAGCCTGCAAGCAGCGGTAAAAGAAGGTGGCTTTACCAAGGGTATTGAGGCTTGTTCTGTGGATGCAGAAAAAATCGCCAGCAAACATAGCCAAGGAAAATGGACAGTTTCCCGCACCAGCCTTAAAACACGTAACCCTGATAACAAGCCAGATGCCTGGGAGGCGAAAGTACTTGCTGACTTTGAACAGCAACTCAAAGCCGGAAAGCCTGCTACACAGTTAGCAGCGGTGAAAAAAGAAGGGAGTACCTTTCGTATGATGAAGGCTATTCCAACTCAAGGTATGTGCTTGTCGTGTCATGGAGAGAGTCTAACAACAGATATTCAAAAGGCACTCTCGGAACAGTACCCGCACGATAGGGCGGTAGGTTATCAGGAAGGACAGATTCGTGGGGCCTTTAGTTTGTTGCACACCGCGAAGTAAATACGGAAGATATTTCGTTCTGGCCTAATCGATTTGTGAGTGAATAAGTGACAGAATAGCCCCCTTATCTTTGTATGTAGATTTCTGGTGACGATTTAAAAGGAGTTTTCACAATGGCCATCGCGCTTACGCTCCACATATTGGCTGCAACAATTTGGGTTGGCGGAATGTTTTTCGCCTATCTATGTCTTCGTCCTGTTGCAGCAAGCTTATTGGAACCTCCGCTACGTCTAAGTTTGTGGCAAGATACCTTTAAGCGTTTCTTTTTTTGGGTATGGATAGCAGTTGCTGTTTTATTGGTGAGCGGTCATGGCATGATTGCCTTATATGGTGGCTTTGCTTCGATAGGTAAGCATGTTCATATGATGCTTGGTCTAGGCTATATCATGTTTTTATTGTTTGGGCATTTATACTTTGTTCCATTTAAGCGTATGAAAGCTGCAGTGAGCGAGAATCGTTGGCCTGATGCCGCGACGCACTTAAATCTAATCCGTAAAATCGTCGCAATTAACCTGACACTGGGCTTGATCGTTATTGCTATCGCAAGTGGTGGTAAATTCCTGTTTTCTGCCTAAGTAAGTGAAGAAAACTTAGAGGGCTTAAGGCTGAATCAAAGAGGCGCTTTTGAGTGCATGCAGGTAAGCACTCAAGTCGCTTAGATGTCGATCATCAATGGCTATCTTCATCGTCACGGCTTGTTGATACTCAGTGCCGATGACTTCGCCTTGATGTTGAAAAAGCCAGTGTCGGATAGCCTGTTCGTCTGAAAAATCACATTGTATTTGGAATTCGTCGAGTTCCACTTTCAACTCTGTTTCACCTTCGTCATAGGCTTGCTGGGCCGCCTGGGAGTATGCTCTGACTAATCCGCCTGCGCCGAGCTTTATACCACCAAAATAACGAATCACAATGATCATGGCATCGCCAATATCTTTATGTTGAATGACATTCAGTATCGGCTTGCCTGCGGTGCCACCGGGTTCGCCATCGTCAGACATGGCCGCGAAACTCGGACTATGAGGTGGACCGATTTGGTAGGCCCAGCAATGATGGCGAGCATCGGGGTAATCTCGTTTAGCTTGTGCCAAAGCTAGCATGGCCTGCTCTCTATCTGTAACACTAAAATGCCGGGCGATAAAACGACTCTTCTTTATTTCATAAGTAGTTTCAATGCAGTCTTTAGGGACTAAGTAACTAAGCGCCATGGCTGGATGTTCCTGATTGGGATAAGCCGACTTACGCACAGCCTATAAACGAGATGTTGGTTCGACGAAACTCTGATCTCGACTAAAATTGTAAACTAGCATAAATTTTTGTGATATTGCCAGATTGAATATGTCTTAGCACTATGCCGAATAGGCGATCTCGGGTATCCTTGCGCGCTCTTTACACTTTGGTGAATGTGTAGCTTATAACTATTGATAGCGATGCCGCCAAACTTAATCTTGTTGGGCCCATAGGATGAGTGCCAGTTGTAGTTGGCCAGGGGAAACAGTTTAAATATGGCTGAGCAGTTTTTCGCGTTTTTACTCACAGTTTGGATGGAATCTTTATGAAATCATTGAGTTTAGCAGATCAGATTTTCTTATGGCTCGAGAAACGTCAGCAGCCAATGCATGTGGGTGGTTTGCACCTTTATCACTTTCCTGAAGATGCCGGCCCAAAATATGTGACAGAGCTTGCTGAGTATATGCGTTCCTTTCAGCAACCCATCGCGCCTTTTAATCAGCGTTTAAAATCTCGCTTCGGCCAATACCATTGGGAAGAAGATCTTCAGTTTGATCTAGAGCATCACTTTCGTCATAGCGCCTTACCAAAGCCAGGAAGAATTCGAGAACTACTCGCCTTGGTTTCGGTTAAGCATGGCGCCCTAATGGATCGAGAGCGACCAATGTGGGAAAGCCATTTGATTGAAGGTATTCGAGGTCGTCGTTTTGCGATGTACTTTAAAGCGCACCACTGTATGTTAGACGGTGTGGCGGCAATGCGGATGACAGCTAAGCTGTTATCAGAAGACCCTGAAGCTCGTGGTTTACCGCCTTTGTGGGCCTTGCCTCAAGTGAAGAAGATCCGTCCAGAAAATATTAATAATGCCAATATTGCGCAGAGTCTGGCAAATATCGTCGGTGAGGCCGGGAAGCAAATTTCTACGGTGCCGACGCTTATTAAAGAAGTGAGTCATGCTATAGGGCAGGCACGATCTAATCCAGATTATGTCTCTGTGTTTCAGGCGCCGAACAGTATTCTAAATAAGCCAATAACAGGCTCGCGTCGTTTTGCAGCGCAGTCATATCCAATAGAACGCTTTAAAACCTTGGCTAAGAAAATGGACGCCACACTGAATGATGTTGTGTTGGCTGTTTGCGGTAGTGCCTTACGTAATTATTTAATTAGTCAACATTCCTTACCCACTAAACCCTTAGTTGCGATGGTTCCAATGTCTATGCGCCGAGATGATAGTGCGGCGGGAAATCAAATTGCGATGATCCTTGCTAGCCTGGGAACCCATGTTGCTGACCCAGCTAAACGCTTGGAAATGGTAAAAAATTCGGTCAAAGATTCCAAAGAGCGATACTCACAGATGTCGCTTGAAGAAGCGATCAATTATACCGCTTTGACCTTGGCACCCGCTGGTTTGAATATGTTAACGGGTTTGTCGGAAAAACTTCAGGCATTCAACGTTGTTATTTCTAATGTACCAGGGCCAAAGAAAACACAGTATTGGAATGGTGCGCAGCTAGAGGGGATGTATCCCGTTTCAATACCTCTGGATCGTATTGCCTTGAATATTACTTTGGTCAGTTATGTAGATCAGTTAGAATTCGGCTTTACGGCTTGCCGCCGCACCTTGCCGTCTATGCAGCGTTTGCTGGATTATGTACAGAAGGGATTAGAGGAATTGGAAGTGGCCGCTGACATCTAAGATATTACCCTACTGACCATTTCGATTGGCAAGTAACAAACTTAACGACTAGTAGATATAGAGATATGACAAAGAAGACTGAAGATAAACCTCAATCGTTCGAGCAGAAAGTGAGCTATGGATTTGGATGGCAGTTTGGCCGTCAGATGCAAAAGAACCGCTTCGAGGGAATGGATATTGAAGCAACGATTCAGGCTTTGCGAGCATGCTTTAATGGTGAACCTTCGGCTTTGTCCGAAAGCGAACTCAACGAAGCCTATGACACGATTAAAGAAAAGCGCATGCAGTTCGAGAAAGATCGTACCGAGAAGTATCAGGATTTGTGCAAAACTTTCTTAGATGAAAATGCCAAGCGAGAAGGCGTACAAGTTACCGACTCAGGTCTACAGTACGAAATTCTGGAAAGTGCAGAGGGCGATAAGCCTAGTATTGATCAGACTGTACGCGTTCACTATCACGGCTCATTCATTGATGGCCAGGTTTTTGACAGCTCTATTACCCGAAATGAACCCGCTGAGTTTGCATTAGATCAGGTTATCCCCGGTTGGACGGAAGGTTTATCAATGATGCCTGTCGGCTCAAAGTGGCGCTTTGTAGTACCCTCTAAGCTAGCCTATGGTGAAATGGGCTCGCCGCCAGCAATACCGCCTAACGCGGTACTGGTATTCGATGTTCACCTGATGAATATTGTTAAGTAAGACTTGCCGTTTTTGCTACCAGGCACCTCGAAGAGCAATACTGCGTGGTGCCTGATTAAGGCCTAGGAAGCTTCTGCTTTCTCTGTATTTACAAAGTAATAGGAGGGCTGAGGGATGACAATTACGCAACTTACTGAACTATTAGGTTGGGCGGTTTTGATTAATCTTGCTTATCTGTCTCTGGCTAGTATCGCGGTGGTATTTTTCAAAGAGGCCATTACATCGATACACAGCAAGATGTTTGATCTTGAGGAAAAGCAACTGGCCCCTGTTTATCTTAGCTTTCTAAGCCAGTACAAAGTCATGACTTTGGTGTTTTTTGTTGCGCCCTACCTTGCGTTGAAGATTATGTGGCATTAGCTCTGCTTTGACCTGAGTAGCGCAGCCTACGGCTAGCGTGAAAACTTTAGAATATGGCCTTTGAACTGGCCCTCTAAATAGTCGGTATGCTCAGGCTTAAAGTGGCTTGAGCTAAAACCAAAGTCAATCATTCGTTTGCTGAGTTTGTTTTTTTTGCCGCGCCCAGGATCTACCAAAATGACCTCACTTGTTGGCTTGGAGTGTCTTTCAAAGAAATTAGCTAATAAGCTAATGTGTTCGTCTTCATATAATATATCGCTACCAATGATCAGGTCGAAAAGGCCTAAGCTATCATTATCTTTAGCCCAGTCTATACGTTCAAAGGTGATGTCGGCGTCGCTATTAAGTTCGGTATTTCGTTGTAAGAATTTTTCAGTTTCAGGGTGGTAGTCAGTGGCAGTAATATCGGCGTGCTGCTTATTTAGTAATAAACTCGATAAAGCCATGCCGCAACCAACTTCCAGGACCCTTTTATCACCAATAGTGTAGTTAAAGATGAAGTGTGCGAGCACCATACTGGAAGGCCAGATGACACCGAAGATGGGCCATGCTGCAGAGCTGATGCCCAGTTTCTCAGCGATGCCTTCCGGATCATGAAATTGCTGTCTGTCACGGAGTGTACAGAGATGAATATCGGTCTTACCAAACTCAATGGTTTGGTAGCACAAGCGTAAGTCTGTCATTTGGCTGCCTTCGTATTTGCGCTAAATATCTTTATAGATAATTAGCACAGAGTGGCGCTGAGCCAGGTATCGAGGATAAATGACAAAACGGAGTACTACTTAGGGTATAGCACCTGTAAAGAAAGGCAATGTATTTCGCTTATTCTTTGTACTGGGAAAATCGCTGATAATTGGCGCTTGTTAGGATTAACAACTGGCTAACGGCAACTAATTCTAGCTTGGCTAAACCTTGTAGCTTTAACGAGTGGTAGAACTCGGTTGGAAGATAAATGAAATCCTGTGAGGGTTGAAGAGCCTCAATAAGCTACAAGGGAGAGCTTATTGAGGCGGATAGCTTAGTCACTCTGGAATAAACTACTAGCAAGCATGGGCCAATGTGCTGACCAACCTTGCGTAGGGCTACGCTTAAATTCGCTACGCACATATTGGTGGATACGACCTTCGATATTTAAAGTGAGCAAACTCGCTGCACTGCTGCCGGTTAGGCGAGGTCTCTTTTGCTCGCGAATTTCAGCTTCTCGGATTATTTGGCGTAACTGAGTTTCAAGACGATCAAAGAACTGGGCAGAACGCTGTCGAATTTTTGGCTTTTCACCCGCCAATGCACCGCCTACTAATAAAGAACACATACCGGGGTTCTTTTCAGCAAAAGCCAATATAAAGATTACGATCCGCTGAAGTCGCTCAATGCTTCCAGGGACTTCTTGAGTAATCAATTTGATGCGTGTAAATACCGACTCTTCTATAAATTCTAACAGGCCTTCAAACATCTTCCCTTTGCTGGGAAAGTGTCGGTATAGCGCTGCTTCAGTGACGCCGACTTCCTTGGCAAGTTTAGCGGTTGTGATCCTTTCGCCAGGATTCTTCTCAAGCATCTGAGCCAGCACTTCCAGAATTTGCTGGCGACGATTAGGCTTGTTGCTTTTTTCTGTCTTGCTATTAGGGGTATTGCTTGTCGGCTGGTCCGGCATTCTCAGCGTTTCCTATAAATAATCACTAAATAAGTATTAAGGTCTATCTTGAGTCAATATGACTAGACGATCAAGCCCTCTATTGGCGAAGAGGCTGAAGCGTATAACTTACGTGGCATACGGCCAGCAAGATAAGCCGCTCGACCACTTTCTACTGCCAGGCGCATAGCCTGGGCCATTAGGATAGGGTCTTGAGCTGCAGCAATTGCTGTATTCATGAGTACGCCATCACAACCTAGCTCCATCGCGATACTTGCGTCTGAGGCTGTACCAACACCAGCATCAACTAATATTGGCACCTTCGCATTTTCGAGAATTAGCTTGATGTTGTAGGGGTTACGAATGCCAAGGCCAGAGCCAATCGGAGCACCCAAAGGCATGACCGCAACACAGCCCATTTCTTCAAGGCGTTTAGCAACAAGTGGATCGTCAGTGGTATAAACCATGACCTTGAAGCCGTCTTTTATCAGTTCCTCTGCTGCGATCAATGTTTCTGTTACGTCAGGAAATAAAGTCTTTTGATCGCCTAGTACTTCAAGCTTTACCAAGTCATGTCCACCCAATAGTTCGCGTGCGAGCTTACATGTTCGCACTGCATCTTTAGCGGTATAGCAGCCCGCAGTATTGGGCAGGATGGTGTATTTATCAGGTGAAATAACATCAAGTAGGTTGGGCTCGTCCTTGTTCTGGCCGATATTGGTGCGGCGAACGGCAACGGTGACAATTTCAGCACCGCTAGCCTCTATGGCCAAGCGTGTTTCTTCCAGGTCTTTGTATTTTCCCGTGCCAACTAACAAGCGAGATTGGTAGGTTTTACCGGCAACGGTTAAAGGCGTATTAATATTCGTTGTATCTGTCATAGCTGTACTCTAATTGCTGCTTGGGTTGTAGTGCGTGCTAATATATTGAGTGATTTTTCTAATCTTGAAAGAAGGTCTTCAGATGTCTAGCCACCGCCAATTGCGACGACCACTTCTACCTTATCACCTTCTTTTACTTCGTAGGTATCGTGTTCACTACGGGAAATTATTTCTTCGTTTACTTCGATGGCGTAGCGTTTTCCCTCGAGATCCAGGTGCTGTGCCAGTTCACTCAGCTTGAGTGAAGTGCTTAGCTCATAGGGTTCGCCATTCAGGTTTATCATCATTGTCGTTTTCCACCAGGGTATATCTATATAACGCGGTCTAGTTGGCTTTTCTAAAGGCTAGAAAAAGACACAGCCAACCAGCAATAAAACTCAGGCCTCCAAAAGGCGTTATAGCCCCTAAGAGACGGACTGCTTCGCCAGTAAATGCCTCACTGAATGCAAGCCCATAGAGACTACCACAAAACACTATGATGCCAAGCAGGAAGAAGCTATAACTTGCGTTTAAAAGCTTTTGCGAATGTGGCAGAGGGGAAGCTTCCTTGAACAGGCTCAATATCCCGACCACTAGAATCCCGCATGAGTGAAACATCTGATAATGAACACCCGTTTGATACACTTCTAGCATGCGCTCGCTAATCATCGCTTTTAAGCCATGAGCGCCAAAAGCACCCAAGATCACTGCTAGCATGCATAGCAATGCGCCTATCATAAGCTGGGAATTAGGCTTCATAAGCGAACCTTTCTTTAGTATCGATGTTTAAAGCAGTAAGTGAACCACCCCAGACGCAGCCGGTATCGATAGCTTGAAATTGGTCTTTGTTTGCGCCAGTGAGCCCTGTATTACCCGAGAGTGCCGCCCAGTGTCCGAATATTAGCATGGTGTTGTCGGGCCGAGGCAGGCTGAACCAGGGGACATAGTTATCGGGGGCATCGTCGAGGGTTTCTTTGACGGCAAAGTCGAGCGCACCGTTTTGTTTAACAAAGCGCATGCGGGTAAAGTAGTTTGTAATAGCACGCAGGCGCATCATGCCCGTGTGGTGCTCAGACCAGAGTGCGGGCTCATTGCCATACATCAGGTCAAAGAATGCTTCGTAATCTCCGCGACATAACTCATTGGAAACTTCTTGATTGTAACGATAGGCTTGCTCTGTTGACCATATATGAGGAATGCCGGCGTGACTCATTGCAAGCTTCTGCTCTTTATCCCATATCATTAGAGGTTGATGGCGTAACCAGGTCATCAATTCATGGCAGTCATCTGCTGCAAAAATTTCAGCAAAGGTGTCTTTTCTTTTAGGCTGGCGCTTTAAATAGTAGGTAGCCAATAAGTGAAGGTCATGATTACCAAGAATAACCTTGGCAGGATGTCCGCCTTGGTTACCCAGGCTTTTGATCAGGCGCAGACAGTCAAGCGAGTCGGGGCCTCGATTTACAAGGTCTCCTGCGAACCATAGTTCGTCACGGTTCTGGTCAAAAGATATCTGGTCGAGTAGACGGGTGAGTGCTTGATAGCAGCCCTGAACGTCACCGATGGCATAACGAGCCATAAGCTTTCCTTGTTAGTTATTATTCGTAGGGAAGGGGATCGGCAGCGCTATTTTCTGAAAACGCTTCGAGTCGCTCTTGGCAAGCACCGCATTTGCCACAGGCCTTTTCTCTGCCGTTATAGCATGTCCAGGTTTTACCGTAGTTAAGTCCCATTGCCAGCCCTTTGCTCAGTATTTCTGTCTTATTGATATCCTGAAAAGGTGCAATAATATCAACCGCTTCGTAGTTAGCGATTTTAGAAACCGCATCCATCTTTTCGATAAACTCAGGGCGACAATCCGGATAAATAGCATGATCACCACCGTGGGCGCCGTAGTAGACGGCACTGGCTTTTATTGAAACTGCATAAGCGATCGCAAGAGAAAGCATTACCATATTACGGTTGGGGACCACCGTCGATTTCATGCTTTCTTCTTCATAATGCCCTTCAGGGATTTCAATGTCATCCGTGAGTGAGGAGCCGAGTAATAATTGATGGATTGCGGTGATGTCGACAATTTTATGAGGCAGGCCTAAGTCGTCACATACCTTCTGTGCGTAGTGAAGCTCTTTAGAATGCTTTTGACCATAGTTAAAAGACAGGGCGTAAACTTTCTTACCTTGAGCAATCGCTTGATTTAACAGGGTGAATGAATCCATTCCGCCGGAATAGATAACAACGACTTTATCGCTCATAGCTTCCTCATATAGTCCTTACAGTTGAATTGTGTGGCATTTTATCTCTGTGAACTGGAAAAAGACAGCGGGCTTAGGCCAGATGGTTCAAGGGAACAGAAGTTCGATCGATAATCTTTCTTAGTACAAAGCTGGAATGAACACCGGTAACGCCGGGTATGCGTGTTAGTTTGCCTAAGAGGAAAGCTTGATAGGCATCCATGTCACTCACCAATACTTCAATCATATAGTCCGCAGCTTGCCCGGTGATTAGCATGCATGAGAGTACCTCCGGGCAATCGCTCAATGTTTCCTCAAAGGTATCAAAGCGGTCGTTAGTATGTCTATCCATACTGATTTGTACTAGAGCTGTGAGCTTTAGCCCCAACTTTTCTCTATCTAATAAAGTGACGGTTTTAGATATGAGGCCGCTTTCCTCTAGTTGTTTGACTCTTCGTGAGCAGGGAGAGGGTGATAGGCCGACTTTTTCAGCTAATTCAAGATTGCTGATCCTTCCATCTTTCTGTAGAGCGTCAAGTATGCGCCGGTCAGTTCTATCAATCTTGATCATAGGGTTAGATATATATGCTAATAAAGGTTGCTTAAAAGGTTATTTATTGCTTAATTCTGGTTCAAATAAGAAATAAAAGCAATCTATAACTACATATTGACGCATATAATATCCCTATTGTTGAGCAGTACTCATCTCTCTAGAAATGTAAGGTATAGGAGCATCGCGATGTCATTTGACCACCGTAAATATCAGGCTTTTCCTCGTATAGAGTTGCCCTCGCGCCAGTGGCCTAATCAGCATATTGAGCGTGCGCCGATTTGGTCAAGTGTCGATCTTCGGGATGGAAACCAAGCCTTGATAGAACCCATGTCAGTTGAGCAGAAAAAACGCTTGTTCAAGTTGCTGGTCAAGGTAGGGTTTAAGGAAATTGAAGTCGGCTTTCCAGCGGCATCGCAGCCTGATTTTGACTTTGTTCGTTGGGTGATTGAAGAGCAACAGGTCCCGGATGATGTAACTTTGCAGGTTTTGACCCAGGCACGGCCCGAGTTAATCGAGAGGACATTTGAGTCTTTGAAAGGTGCGCGTAGAGCGATTGTTCACGTTTATAACTCCACTTCTACGGTACAGCGGGAGCAGGTTTTCAAGCTTGGAAAGCAAGGTATTATTGATATCGCCGTAGCGGGTGCCCAAAAGGTTCTAGGCGAAGCAGAAAAAGCGCCAGAAACAGAATGGGTTTTCCAGTATTCACCAGAGAGCTTTACCGGGATAGAAGTCGATTTCGCGGTAGAAGTCGTCGATGCGGTAACTGATGTGTGGCAACCAAGTGTAGAAAAGCCCTGTATCATTAATTTGCCTGCCACGGTGGAAGTGTCTACGCCGAATGTTTTTGCTGACCAAATTGAGTGGTTTGGAAGTCACGTTAAACGTCGAGACGCTATTATCTTGAGCGTGCATACCCATAACGATCGAGGTTGTGGTGTGGCTGCAGCAGAACTAGCTGTTATGGCCGGAGCCCAACGAGTTGAGGGTACCTTGATGGGGAATGGCGAGCGAACGGGAAATATGGATGTCATTACCATGGCGATGAATCTGTATAGCCAAGGTATCGACCCTGAATTGAACTTCTCTGATATGGATGAAATTATCCATACAGTTAAGGCGTGTACACAAATAGATGTTCACCCTCGACACCCTTACGCTGGCGACTTGGTGTTTACCGCTTTTTCTGGCAGTCATCAGGATGCGATTAAAAAATGCTTGTCTGTGCGTAAAAAAGAAGATCCATGGCAAGTTGCTTATTTGCCGATAGACCCGACTGATTTGGGGCGTAGTTATCAGGAGGTTATTCGTGTTAACTCGCAATCGGGCAAAGGCGGTATCGCATATAGCCTAGAGCGTGATTATGGCTTGAATTTGCCTCGCTGGTTACAGGTGGAATTTAGCTCAGCAGTACAAAAAGAAGCGGAGCTTAGCGGAGGTGAAGTTGATTCCGATAGAATCTGGGCGCTTTTCAGGGAAACATATATTGAACAGCAGTCTCCAGTGCATCTAGGGCCTTTTGAGATGAAGCGCTCAACGCATGACAGTATCGAGGCCCAGATCTTTACTGCTCAAGGTTCGGTGAATGTATCAGGTCAGGGACATGGTTTGATGGATGCTTATGTTGATGCCATGAATGCGCAATTTTCGTGTGATATGAAGGTATTGGAGTATTCTGAACATGCGCTTGATCATAGGACCGATGCTGAAGCAGTGACCTATGTTCAGGTCAACATCAATGGCCAGCGCTTCTCGGGGGTGGCGATTCATGAGGATATTGTTACGGCATCTTTGAATGCAGTGATGAGTGCTTATAATCAGTTTATAGCCAAGCAAAACGGAGCCAGCAATAGACTTACTGGCACTTTATAGCCGACTAAACTTTTAGCAGGTTAATAATTTGCAAGGTAGCCTGATTGAAGGAGGGTGAAGGGAAAAATTGTGATAGCATCAGCTCATCATAATTTTTACTGAGTAATAACAATAGGGAACGATATGAAGAAAACACTTTTATTTGCAGTAATGCTAAGCTCTGCCAGCACAGCATCCGCGGGCTTTTTTGACTCGATCTTTGGTAAGAAAGAGGCGGCTCCAGTTGCTCAAACTACCATGACAAATGAAGTAGCAAAAGCTGCGAGTGAAGAGGTGCCAGCAGAAGCATCTGAGACGGGTTCTATGGTTGATATGGCGATGGGGTTATTGCCTACTTTGACTCAAGGGTTGGGAGTTTCTAGTGACCAGGCTGAAGGTGGAATGGGTGCTTTGTTAAAGTTGGCGCAGACAACTCTTTCAGGCGATGAGTTTGGTTCTTTGAGTGAAGGCATTCCTGGTATTGAGGGTATGTTGGCGGCTGCGCCGAGTTTGGGTGATAGCTCAGGCGCGGGCTTAGGTGGCATACTGTCTAAAGTAAGTGGCGCATCAGGTTCACTAGGCGCGCTAGGAGAAGTCACAAAACAGTTTGAAGCCTTAGGCTTGAGCCCGGATATGGTGCTGAAGTTCGCACAGATGGCCATTGAATATTTCTCTGGAGACTCTAAGTCATCTGATGAGCAAGGTTCAGGTATCGATATTGGTGGTTTACTACAGAAAGGCTTAGGTGCAATTTTGTAGTTCTATCGCAAATTACGAATAAAAAAGGGTGCTATGAGCGCCCTTTTTTATTGCGATAAGTGACGGCTTTACTTTCCTGCGCTTTCTAAAGGAAGTAGCTTTAATTCTACACGGCGATTAGCCTGACGGCCTTCGGCAGTGTCATTAGAAGCAACTGGGAAGCGTGGCCCTTTACCCGAAGAGTGAATGCGCCCAGAGGCAATGCCACGAGTCTGGAGTGCATACTTAACGCTGTTAGCACGCTGTTCGCTGAGAGTCTGATTAAACGATAGCGCGCCAGTGGAGTCTGTATGCCCGGTGATTTCAATTGCAGTCTTATCAAATTCCTTTAAGACCAGTGATACAGAATGAATGATTTTCTCAAAACTGGCCTGTAAATCCGACTTACCCGTTTCAAAGGTAATGTTGCCAGGCATCACTAAGATTATTTCGTCGCCCACACGCTTAACGCTTACGCCGCTATTTTTTAGCTGGTGCCTTAGTTTTGCTTCTTGCTGGTCCATGTAATAACCCGCACCACCACCAATAGCGCCACCGGCAACGGCACCAATAAGTGCGCCTTTGCCTCGGTCAGACTTACTCGAGGTTGCAACCCCGATCAGTGCTCCCGCGACTGCCCCGGTCACTGCGCCTGTCGTTGCGCTTGATACTTCTTCTTCACCGGTATAAGGGTCATAGGTCATACAAGCACTGGTTAAGGATGCTAGAACAGTAAGGCTTACGATTTTCTTATTCAACATGAGTTTGCTCCATTATTTCCGTATATATAAATAGTGCTAAAAGGTGCTTAGACTTCGTCTACGTCAACTTGTCCGGATAGCCTGCGCCGAATATGAGACCAGCTCATGCCCAAACATAGAATTGCAGATATAAAAATTTCTAATAACCAGACGAAAGCACTGGGTTCACTTATGCTAATTAAGCCAATATCGATTAATGCCCAGATAATAATCGCGACGAGCAGCGCTGCGAGGGTGAGCCCGACGGGCCCTAAAGATTTTAGCGTAGCTCTAACGTAAATAACCCAGCCAATGATTAAGGCGACTGCTGATAAGGCTAACCAGGGTGTTGGTTCTGATATAGAAGAGAGCAACCAGTGGTAATAAGAAAAGGTGCTTGGGTTGTAGCTCAATAATACAAGTAATAAAGCGAAAACGAAGCGAATCGCGATGCCTTTGGATGTAATGCTCTTCATTCAATGGGAACCTGTTAAAGAATATTTATCTTCTTAGTATAATAAGCAATGCACATTATAAATACTTACCAATTAGATACCTTGTTCGTTCTGCTGCAAAGCCCACAATTGGGCATATAGACCTTGCGCTTTGATAAGAGAGTGGTGGCTTCCTTGCTCGACCACGCCACCCTTATCAATGACAATAATACGATCAGCATCGACAACGGTGGAAAGGCGGTGGGCGATAACTAGACTGCTCTTACCTGCCGATACTTCTCTGATTGCCTCCATCACTGCGGACTCAGATGCGCTATCAAGCGAGCTGGTTGCCTCGTCAAATAGCAGTATTGCCGGGTTCTTGAGGATGGTTCGGGCAATGGCAACACGTTGTTTCTCGCCACCGGAAAGTTTAAGACCTCTTTCCCCGACTTGAGTTTCATATTGCTTGGGTAAGCCCTCAACAAAGTCTTTCAAATGAGCAAGTTCGATTGCGTGCTTTACTTCTGCATCGCTTGCACCAGGGCGACCATAGCGTACGTTTTCAATCAGGCTGGTATTAAATAGAACGGTGTCTTGAGGCACTACGCCAATCGCTGCGCGCAAACTGTGTTGGGCGCAGTGCTTAATGTTCTGATCATCAATCAGAATCGCACCTTTGCTGGTGTCGTAAAAACGAAATAGTAGCTTCGCGATAGTTGATTTTCCGGCGCCGCTGCTACCAACAAGCGCTACTTTTTCTCCTGGCTGCACGGTAAAACTGAGATTGCTCAGAATCGTTCTACTTGGCTCATAGGCAAAGGAAATATCTTTAAACTCGATCTTCCCGTTTGATACTGTCAGGGGCTGAGCGTTTTGCGTGTCGACAACCAAAGGTGCTTCTTTAAGCAGGCCAAACATACGTTCTATATTGGTCATCGAGCTTTTGATCTCTCGATAGACGAAGCCCAAGAAGTTTAAGGGTAGGAATATTTGCATCATAAAGGCGTTAACCAATACGAAATCACCTAAAGTCATACGTCCGGTGCTGACTTCATGAGCTGCCAGTACCAGCATGGCGGTTAGCGATGAAGAAATGATCAGTGCTTGTCCGCCATTCAGTGCAAATAAAGTGAGACGGTTTTTGCGCTTTGCTTGCTCCCACTTTTCTAGTTCTTTATCGTAAAGGTCCGCTTCATATTGCTCGTTAGTAAAGTACTTAACGGTTTCATAGTTGAGTAGGCTATCAATTGCCCGGGTGTTACTTTTGCTGTCAGCCTGATTCGCTTCGCGAATAAACTGGGTGCGCCAGTCAGTGGTGGTCTTGGAGAACCAGACATAGGCGATGACTGATATCAGTACGATCAAGGCAAACTCGAAGCGATATTGTTGCCATAAAATACCCATGACCAGAAACAGTTCGAGAAAGGTGGGGACAATATTAAACACCAGAAAGCGCATCAAAAAACTAATGCCATTTGTGCCGCGCTCAATGTCGCGAGATAAACCACCCGTTTGGCGGTTCAAGTGAAAGCTTAGACTTAATGCATGAAGGTGCTCGAAAACTTTTAGTCCTACGCGACGCATCGCTCTTTCGGTCACGCGTCCGAATAGGGTGTCGCGGATTTCGCCTAGTAACACATTCATCAGCCGTACCAGACCGTAGGCGAGTAATAAGCCCAAAGGTACAACGAGCAGGGATAGTTCATTATCAGCTAGTTGTTGGTCTAGGTCATCGACGACGTGCTTGAGAATAAAGGGCATGGTAACGCTAGCGACTTTTGCTGCAACCAGACATAACAGAGCGAGAGCGATGCGCTGCTTGTATTCCAAAAGGTAGGGAATGATTTGCTTGATGATTGACCAGTCAATTTCTCGATTGGGGTCAAAGTCTGAACGCATACCGCGCATGTGAAGTATCCTAAGGAAAGAAAGCGCTTAGTGTAGCGTAAAAGGGATAAGTGCCAAAGCGCAATGGATCAGATATGATCTTACTATTCGACGCCCTCTATTTTAGGAGAACTTAGTTTTGTCAGCTCAGCGATTAGTTAAAGTACTAGCGCCAATTGTAGTGTTGTTGCTATGCCTTTTGTTGGCCTATCAGATAAGTCAGTCGCAACCACCCGCGAGCAAGGGGCGTCCTTCAAAGGCAAATCCTTTATTGGTCGAAGTGGATAAAATAGCGCCTCGGGACTTTCAGGTCACGGTAGAGTCCTATGGTGTTCTGAAGGCTAATACCCGGACGAATCTGTTGTCCCTGGTCTCGGGACAGGTTTTAAAGGTCAGCCCTGCTTTTCAGCGGGGTGCTTTTGTCCAAGAGGGTCAAGTCCTGTTGGTGATCGATCCGCTTGAATATGAGGTGAGCTTGCAAACTGCGCGTAGTGATTTGGCTAATGCGGAGTTAGCTCTGGCGGAGGAGGAAGCGCGTTCCGAGCAAGCACTTCGGGATTGGCGTACCCAAGAAAAAATCAATAGTACACCGGCGCGTGATTATGCGCTGCGTTATCCTCAGCTAAAAGCGGCCAAGGCTAAGTTGGAGACGGCTAAAGCCAAGCTATCCTTGGCGCAGAAAAACTTGGAAAGAACTAAAGTTCGAGCACCCTATGATGGTCGTTTGATAGAAACCTTCGTCAATAAAGGCAGTGTCATCAGTACTTCCACGCCCGTGGCAGAGCTTTATTCTAGTGAGTCTTTGGAGCTTAGCTTACCCATAGCTAGTAGGGATCTCGCATTTCTGGACTTACCTTCATCAGAGAGCTATCAGGATACCTCTTCATCAGCTTATGTCCGCATCGAGAACTCCTTAGTTGTACCAGCTGAATATTGGCAAGCAATGATTGTCGGTACTGAGGCGCTGGTTGATGCTGAAAACCAACAAATCTATGCGCTGGCAAAAATAGTGAAGCCGCTCACTTCTGAGAAATCGGAAAGGCCGGTACAAGCGCTAAAGGTTGGACAATATTTGCATGCAAACATACAAGGGAAAACTATAGATGAGGCGATATTAGTGCCGAATTCGGCGATCTATCAGGGCACGTATGTCTATGTTGTAGAGAAAATAGAAAAACAGGATGTGCTTGCCAGGCGGGAAGTAAACGTTCGTTGGCGCAATGAGGAACTTAGCCTGATTGAATCTGGTTTAAATATTGGCGACCTGCTAGTTAGAACACCTTTGGGGCAAGTGACGAGTGGTACGCGCGTGGCGATCGATAAGCGAGTAGAGGGCGCTGCAGACAAGCATCAAGGAGAATCACCTTGATTGCATGGTTTGCTCGAAATGATGTTGCGGCAAATTTATTGTTGCTGACCATTCTGGCTTTAGGTCTAGGCTCATTGCATTTCTCAATTCCTTTGGAGGTGTTTCCCAGTATAGAACCGCGCTCGGTGCGCGTCACCATCGCGATCCCGGGAGCGATGCCAGAAGATGTCGAGACCAGTGTCAGCATAAAACTCGAAGAAGCCGTGCAAGACCTAGAGGGTATAGAGGATGTAGTGAGTAATGCCAGTGAGGGGCAGTCCCTTCTGATTATTACTCTGGATGACAACTACGACCCACAGACTTTGCTAACAGAAATAAAGAATCGCATTGATGCGGTGAATAATTTGCCTGCGGATGCAGAGCGGCCTGTGGTGAGTTTAAGCAAGCGGAAACGGGAAGTTATTAGTGTCGCGGTGTCTGGCGATTTATCGGAACGGGAAATTCGCCAACAGGCACAGCATGTACGTGATCAATTGCTTGATATTGAAGGGATTACCCAGGTTGAATTAGACGGTGTGCGTGATTATGAAATTAGCATTGAAGTTAACGAGCGGGTATTACAGAAGTATGGACTGAGTCTGTCGCAAGTGGCTTTGGCGATTCAGCAACACTCAAGAGATATCTCTGCCGGAAGCTTAAAAAGTAATGGCGGTGAAATTCTGATTCGCTCTAGTGGGCAGGCTTATAACAAACTAGAGTTTGAGCAGATTCCTGTGCTGAGTCGAGCTGATGGTAGTAGCGTCACGGTTGCAGACTTGGCCAGTGTTAATGATGGCTTTGAGGAAAGCGCCATACTGACCCGCTTTAATGGTCGGCCGGCGGCCTTGGTCGATGTTTATCGTGTCGGTCAGCAAAGTGCTATCGATGTGGCGGATAAAGTCAGGGCCTATTTGCAGGAAGCTGAGTCTTCATTACCCGAAAGCGTTCAGCTTGATGCTTGGCATGACCGCTCAAAAATCGTTAAAAAGCGTCTGAAAACGCTTTCAGATAATGCCATACAGGGCGGTATATTAGTCCTGCTCTTGCTGACTTTGTTTCTGCGTCCTGCCATTGCTTTTTGGGTCTGCATTGGTATACCGGTTTCCTTTATGGGCGCATTGTTAGTGATGCCATTGTTCGATATTACCATTAACGTGATTAGCCTCTTCG
>NZ_LWFZ01000621.1:0-10304 GCF_001635225.1 Oleiphilus sp. HI0086 | reverse complement strand
CTAAAGCGCTAGCAAAACTGGACCCAAACAGTGCGGCCATGGTTTTTATTCTGGAGCCCGTGTGGACAGCAATCTTAGGCGCATATTTCTTAAGCGAAAGAATGACAAGCAATCAGCTGCTGGGTTGTGTGTTAATTTTTTGTGGGATACTGGTTTACCGCATACCCTTGTTACGAAGCTATTTCCGTCGCTATATAGAAGGTAGGAAGAAAGCGCCACTGAAAGAGGAGTCGCTTTAGTCTTTTGCTTCTTCCATGCTGGCGCGGCGCTCGATTAAATAATGATAGCGTGAATACTCTTTGTGGTGACGGGGAATATGTCTGACTCGATGCAGGTACTCGTCGACTTCTTTCAATAAGCTAGCATCCGCACTGCGTTTATATAGTCGTAGTAGTACTTGCGCCAAATTCAGGTTGAGCGAGATATGCCTTGGGGTGAGGGGAAGGGCGCGTCTTAGCTCCTCTGCTGCCTCTTTAACTTTTTTCTCTCCATAGAGTTTGATACCCATTTTATTAATTTTAGCTGCTCGCTGGCGGGTTTCACTGCCAATTCCCTTGTTGAGCTGCGAGTAAATATCTTCAACCAGTGCACTATCTTCTTTTGCCAGGTCAGCCGCGCGTTCCAGTAAATGTTCCGACTTGTCCTCTTCCCCCAGACTGCTTAGTGTTTGTGCTGCTAGTTTAAGGCTACTCGCAGAGAGGTCTTGAGCGTCATGACTTTCGCCTAGCAGGTCGTCAAGAGCTTGCTTGGCTTCGTCGATGTTGCCGATATTTGCATTGACATTGGCAGCGACTAATTTTGTATGCTCTTCGATATTCCCCTGATTAGCGAAGCGTTTGGCACTTTTATCAAGCAAGTCGAAGGCTTCCTTAACATGTGGGTTGGCATTGATATCGCCACCCTCTTGCTTGGCAACGTCTGCAAGGTAATTAACGAAATCGAAGCAGTGTTCTGGCCGGGCGTAGACAGACTGTTCACTGTGCTTCATTACGTTTTGATAGGCTTCGATTGCGCCCTTACTATCTTTATTTTCTGAGCATAGCTCTGCCAATTGCTTTTGTCTGTGCAGGGAGTTTGGAGACCGCGAGATAGCTTGTTCGACGGTTGCCTGGGCCTCTTTGGTTTTATCTTGTCTTTGCAGTACCTGCGCAAGAAGGTCCAAAGCTTCAACTTGCTCCGGGTCTTTGGTAATTATGACCCGTAGTAGTTTTTCTGCATCCTCATAATGTTTACGCCGAATCATGATTCTTGCCAGCCCATATTCGGCCCAGGTAAAATCGCTTGCTTTAAGGATGCCTTCGTATAGCTCGCGTGCCTCGTCGATGTGTCCGATTTTACTTAGCAGCCAGGCTTTTGTCTTCATGCAGCGAAGTACGTAATTGCCTTTCTCGGCAATTTTCTCGTCACAATATGCAATTGCTGAGTGATAGTCGCCATCATCTATAGCAGTGTCAATTGCACTCATCGCTTCTTTCATTTTTAGCGCTTTGCTTAAGCGTTGTTTCAAATCATTGGGTGTGATCGGTTTTACCAGGTAGCCATCGGGTTCGTTCTCGACGGTGCCCATAACCTTACTGCGATCAACTTCGGCTGAAACAATAAAAAATAAGTCCGAGAACTTTAACAGTTTCTTGTAGCGTAGCTCCTCAAGTAACTCCTGGCCGTTTTTGCCTTTGCCTAAGTCATAGTTGCACAGCGTAACGTCGTAATTGACGTTCTGAAAACCTGAGACAACATTTTGTGCACTGCTTGCTGTGTCAACGAGCTTAAGGCCAAGTGACATCAGTGTCTTTTTGGTAGAAAAACGGAAGGAGTCTAGTTCATCGACGATGAGAAAGCGTTTCTTGGCAAATTCTTCCAGTGACATAAGGTTTTATATGAGTGTAGATTTATGAGCTCAAATATGAGNGGAGCATGCCGCTTGGTAGGCGGGTGTTTATTTGATTATAGGTTAACTTGAGCCATTGTCTTTTTTTATTGTGACTCTATTTTAATCTTGATAGCTTGCTGACAATCACTTCTAATCATATTCCGGCCAGCACTTTTAGCATCGTAAAGCAGGCCGTCGACTCGGTTTAGAAAGCTTTCTGCGGTGTCGCACTCTCTTAGTATGGATAAGCCACCTGAAATAGTGACACTTTCTATCGGGGTGCCACCTTTCTTCTTGGTGAGCTTTGTTTTTGCGACGTTTGCTTGAACCTGATGAGCGACTGAGCTGCCACCAGCTGCTTCGGTATTAGGGAGTATGATTGCGAACTCTTCGCCGCCATAACGGGCAACAAAGTCCCCGCCTTTCACGCTGCGCTTGATCGTCTCGGCGACAAAGCGTAGTACCCGGTCTCCAACAAGGTGTCCGTGCGCGTCGTTTACACGTTTAAAGAAATCAATATCCAGAAGAATTAAGGCTAAAGGGCTATTATCTAGCTGGGATTTTTTTATCGCAGTACTGAGCTGCTCATCAAAGCCTCTTCTGTTACCTACGCCTGTAAGGCTATCTTGGTAGACCTCTTCGCCCATTTTTTCTAGAGACTCCTGAAGGCTGTTAATCTCTGAACTTAGATGATAAACCTTGCTGAGCGCTTGGTGGTTTCGGGATCTGCACTTCTTTGTTTCTGCTAATAGAACCTGAATAATTGATTGAAGGGAGTTTACCTCGGGGTCATGAGTCAGGTCGTCTGCACAGGAATATAAAGCAGCGCTATAGGACTCCATGCCGCTATTCAGTTCGCTTAATTCGGATTGAAGTAAGGTGATCAAGGCTCTTATCGCTTGACGCATTTCACTAAGCTTTTGTTCAGGAATTTCAACGAAATATTCGTTGAACAAATGTTCACAAGTGCTCGCGGAAAAATCTCCGCCTTTGGATATACGTTTATCAATCGCTTTTTTTAGGTCGAGTTTTCTATCTGCATAATATTCGTACCAAACACTATAGACTTCAGGGGTGGCGGGAATAGACAGTTCATTTATTTTTGCAACAGCTAATCGCAGCCACTTGACGCTCTCGGATAACTCGACATTTTGTCGATTATTTGAGGGCGCGTCAGAATACTTGCTCATGGGTATACCTGTTTAAACTATTACTACATTATATAGTCGAAAAGTAACTGAAATGTTAGCAAAACTTTGTTGAATTAATTTGACACTTGAGGTGAGTATTTTGTAACGCTTCCATCACTACTATTGCTACTTTGTAAATTCGTCAATCATTCGTAAGGTTAAACCCCATATGCGTCGGCTTTTGTACCAATAGCAAGGCACTGTTAGTGATACCCCGCGAGCCTTCCATTGCATACTTTCACGGTTGGCCGGAAGTTCAAAATGCTTGATTGGCACCCATAAAGTTTCAGCGACTTCATGGTTTAATACAAAATCCACATTCAGCTGTAGTTCGAAGGTGAATGCTGAAATAACCATTGGTCGTAGACCTGAGTGGGTTTTGGTGAGCTGGTCAGATATGCGCCCTAATGGTGCTAGGTGGCCGGCATCTAAGCCTATTTCTTCTCGTAGTTCGCGCAGAGCCGTGTGATAAATATTGGCATCTGTAGCGTCCATCTTACCACCAGGAAAAGCCATATCACCAGACCAGGGGTCACCCGGTCGCTCGGCGCGTTTGATCAGCAAAACCTGACGACCTTGGCTAGGGTGATCCCGAAAAATAATTGCCACGGCAGCTCGTGTCATCCACCTTCTACCGGGAATTCTTTTACCTTTGTTGTGCATACCTTGCTTGTCATAGCTCTATTTAATTTGAGAAAAATTACCTTAACATACTAAAGATAATTCATCTTCATAAAGCTCAGTGCCTGAGCTTATTCACATTAAGCAAGTTGTCGCTTATTGAAAGTAACCGTGACTCACAAGCTATCATGAGAAAAGCTTGAAGTAGATAAGTTTGCGTGTTTGAATAGCATTAAATGAGTAATGGCCGATTCTAGGCTCTGGCTCTTTATCTTCCTGTAACCTTGAGCGATAAGAACTGAAATATGCTTGATGATATAAAAGAATTCTTTGACCGCTTTGTGCGAGATTTTTCTTCATTTGATGGGGCCCTGATTGCAAGTCGATACCAAGCGCCTTATTTGGCTGTCACTTCAGATGCCGCAGTATGGGAGTGTGCAGCGCCGTCTGACCTGGTCGAATATTTCCAAAGCTTGCTTGATAAACACTCTGCAGAGGGTGTAACACATACCAAGTACGAAAACCTCGAAGTCACCGAGATTGGCCGTAGCTGCTTCCTTGCCTCAGTCACATGGACGATGATGAACGATTCGGGCGACACGGTCTCTAACTGGCGTGAGTCTTATAACTTGATCAAAACAGCTGATGGCTTGAAGATTTTTACGTCTATCGACCACTAAGTGTCCTTGCTGAATATTCATTAAAAAGCCGATGCCTTCAGTGTCGGCTTTTTCTTTTCTGCTTTCCTTAAAGTTTTTCTCAAGCGTTGCATTTGCTCTTAATTGCTTCAAATAAGCTATATTTAAAGTATGAGCCAGTTCTTATGGCATTATTCTTTGTGGAGAAGGGGCACATTACTTATGACTAAACCAAGCGATGACGAACTAAAAAAAGCCTTAGCCAAAGCTGCTGAAATGCGTGAAAGTGGTGTGGACTCTGACTTCATAGCCAAGTCTCTGTTAAGCTTAAATTACCGATTTGAGGTGTGGCAGAAAGTGGTAGATGCAGCAAAGCATTATCTGCACTCAGGTCAAGCCACGCACGAGCATGCGGTGCTGGTTAAGGCTCTAAGAGATGCAGAAGCAATCGACTCCCGCAATGAAGAGCATGAGCCGCCTCTAGGCTTGAGCTAGTTCGCTAAGCTTGCCAGCATTTTCAACGTTTTTTAGCTCAAGTTTCGCTAATTGTGGTGTGGATAAATCAATGCCCTCAATAATGGACGCCGTATATACCGCGTCATTCACGCGAAAGATTGTTCCCATCAAATGCTTTCGAATCGTTGCCGTAACTTTTGTATTTGGAATTCGATCAAGATAGATCCACAGCGTATATTCTAGTGCGTAATCACCCGCGTGCGTAAGTGCCCACTCGAATTGCCGGGTTTGGTTGATTTTAATATCGGGTTTTTCAAGGCAGTTTTCTTGCGCAAGGCTAAAAAACTTATCGATTTTCGCTTTGAAGTCTGCCAGCTGTTTTTGTCGTTCGTCTTTTGTTTTGCCATCAAATTCAGGGTAGCCAATGTTGTAGCTCAAGGCTTGGCGTACGCCATCAGTACTCGCTACGCGACTGAGGTTATCGATTTTATTTTGAATGAACTGATTGTTCCGCACGAGCGTTCGATGGTTATTACGGATGTCGTAGAGAATCACATATATCAGCGTTACCTTGCTGATGACATACTCCGTTTCATCATCGCCGATGACGACGACGTCTCCGTCTTCGAGAATTTGCGTATTCAGGATGATTAAGCCGCTAATAATATCAGGTGCCCAGATGTTGCTGGTAAAGGCTAGGAAGGCAAATAGGATTCCGAATATGCCAGTCGTTTCCAGCATACTATCGGCGCCCCAAATTTTAATGAGGGTGAACAGCGTTGCCAGAATGATGACAAACAGGATAATGATATCTACTAGACGGCTTGAGTAGGTGTCTAGAAAAACAGGCTTCTCATCAACAACTTTTTCGAGGCCGAACTTCTTGCGAGATTGGCGGCTACAAATACTGTAAATCAGGATGCTGAGATACAGAGTGGTGAGACTTAAACCCAAGTGTATAAAGAAGTTTTCGTAGCTATTGTTGAGTCTGAGAAAAACCAGATGGACGATATGAAGAATCAGCACCAGGCCGTTTAAGGCGCGAAACAGTGTGACTTTGACGCCGCTATCACGTGCGCCATCAATGAAGCTTATAATCGGCTTTGCATACAGGAATAAGCCAATGTTGAATACAAATACCAGAATATGTGCTGTCCATGTTGTTGTGGACAACTGCGGTAATAACCACTCTAAAGCTTGCATAGTAAAAGACGCCTAAGAAAAGTGAGCTTGTGTCGCATTGCTTCATGCAGACGCCAACGGTCAGATCTTAGCTAATTATGATGAACTTTAGACTTGAATCAAGGGAAAGCTTTGCTTCTCTTAAAGCCTTTATAGCTCCAGGCGTTTAATTAAGCGATAGAAATTACTTCGGTTTACGCCCAAGTCACGTGCTGCAGCCGCCTGGTTTCCCTGATGTTGGTCCAGAATATGAATAATATAATTTCTCTGGAAATCATCGACTGCGTCTTTAAGATTCCCTTTTGGTGTAAATGAAAAAAGGTTGCTGTTCGCTTCATTCACTAGCGGGTGTTCCTTGCCGTTAGTTTTTGGCTGACCGTTTTGAAGGTGAATATCCAGGTAGGAGGCGTCGATAACGATGGAACGGTTGTGTCGGCCTTGATCAGCAATCGCTTTTAATGCTGAGCGGCTGAGCATATGTTCTAACTCTCGTACGTTTCCGGGCCAATCATATTGAGTGAGGAGGTGCTTGGCATCGCTCGTGATTCTGAGTCCTTCGACACCTAAGCGCTTTTGATTTATTTCTAGTAAATAACCCGCAAGTAAGAGAATATCTTTGCCTCTTTCTCGAAGAGGGGGTATGTGAACCGGGTAGACACTTAGTCGATGGTAAAGGTCTGCTCGAAATCGATGTTCTGCGACCTCGTTTTGTAAGTCGCGATTGGTTGCGGCGACGATACGTACGTCTACCTGAATGTTCTTATCTGAGCCGACACGCTGAATCTCGCCGCTTTGCAGCGCTCTGAGTAACTTTGGCTGGATGGACAAGGGAAGCTCACCAATTTCATCAAGAAAAAGTGTCCCCTCATGTGCGATTTCAAATTTCCCCGCTCGGTCTGAAACCGCGCCAGAGAATGCGCCTTTGACGTGACCGAATAATTCACTTTCTGCAATATTCTCGGGGAGCGCTGCACAGTTTACATAAACCAACGGCCCTTTGGAGCGTGGAGACATATTGTGAACTTGTCGTGCGACGAGCTCTTTACCAACACCTGTTTCACCGAGCACCAGTACACTCAAGTCAGATTGTGCGACGATATCTAGCTCATCTTTCAGATTCATCATCACATCGCTCTGGCCGATCATCTCGCTGTCAGAGCTTTTCAGCAAAGTTTGACTGACTAATCGGTGGTGAGCTGCACTGGCTTCAAGTGAATCGATTCGTACGGCTGCCTTAACCGCCGCTTCGGTGAGTTTGGTAAATGTCCTCAGCTGGTCCTTATCAATCTGGTCAAAGGTGCCAGGTTCAAGCGCATCTAAGGTAAGTAGTCCCCACGGCTTTTCATTAATTAATAAGGGAATGCCCATACAGTCGTGTACATCAGGGTGTTGGTTGTTTTCACCGATTAATCCATCGTAAGGGTCAGGTAGGTCTGAGTTCGCCTCAAAGTGTACCAGCCCTTTTGAATGGATCACTTGAGACAGTCTGGGATGTTCAGTAATGATGAATCGTCTTCCTAGTACGTCATCGCTTAATCCTTTCATTGCAATAGGGCGAAGTTGACTGCCTTCCAGTTTCAAAACCGCCGCCGCATCGAACGGAAATATATTCTGCATATTGTTAAGCAGTCGCTGATAGCGACTTGCTTCAGGTAAGTCTCTAGGGAGGTCGGAAATGATCGCCGTAATCGTCTCGAATAATGAACCTGTTGTTGTCATATCTACCTCACTGTTGTCGAAATGATTTCTTGCTAAGGCGGTCATTATGATTTCCCTTGTTATAAATATTGTTATTTTTCAGCGCTTTATGTGTTGGTACGAAACTTGAGTATAGCTAGGTGAGACCTCCGGAATCGAAGCGGAGTATGGCAGTGAGGGAGCGGTGTTAATTTGATTGAGGTCAAGTAAACCGTCTTTTCAAATGATCTATCCACGAAGGAAGGAGGTATCTACCACTTTAAGGGTAGGTGTGGTTAGAGAGGAAGATAACGTTTTGAGAGAGACGTTGTAAGAAGATAGCAACACATATTTTTGGAGTAGTAACTTTTTTCGAACATAGCACTTCTTATAGCTTTATTGGGGATTCACGGCTTAAAGGGGGAAGTCGGACAAAAGACCCAAACGACAAATAGCGACAACAATTAACAGGAGTTCGCATACGATGAAGAACACAAAACATATATTGTCAGCATTAGCTCTAGCAATGGGCGTTGGCATGGGAGCCGGGGTTCAGGCAGCAACAAACACTGCACCAACCTTAACCCCTGAAGAATTCGACAAAGCAAAATCCATGTACTTTCAGCGTTGTGCGGGTTGTCATGGTGTATTACGTAAGGGGGCAACAGGTAAAAGTTTGATGCCTGAAGAAACCCTTAAGAAAGGAACCAAGCGTCTGTCTCGTATTATTGAGCTAGGTACTGAAGGTGGCATGAACAACTTTGATGATCTCTTCACTAAAGATGAGATTGACCTTCTTGCGAAGTATATTCAGTTGGAGCCTCCTGTTCCACCAGAGATGTCTTTAGCGATGATGAAAGAGCGGACCAAAGAATATATCGCTCTTAAAGACTATCCAACTAAACCTCTACATGGCCGTAATTGGGAGAACTTCTTTGTTGTCATTGAGCGTGATGCAGGTCTTGCTGCCATCATCGATGGTGACAAACATGAAATTGTTGCACACATCGATACGGGTTATGCAGTACACGTAATCAAGGGTACTGAGCACCATAAAACTGATCATGCGAAAGACGTAGGTCGTTTCTGGTACACCATTGGTCGTGACGGTAAGGTTAACAAGATCGATTTATGGCAGACGCCAGACAAGATGTTGGTAGCTGAAACTCAAATGGCGTATGACGCACGAGATATCGCTGTTTCCGGTGATGGCAAATATGTTATCGCTGGTGGTTATTGGCCTCCGCACTTCGTAATCATGGATGCAGAAACACTTGAACCTCTGAAAGTAGTTTCTTCTCGTGGTGTTAATGTTGACGGTGAGTATGTCGAAGAGTCTCGCGTTGCGGCGATCTACACAACACCTAATGAGCCAACTTGGATGGTTGCGATCAAAGAGTTAGGTCAAATGTGGCAGGTTGATTACAGCGACATCAATAACCTACGTATTGATCAAATGGATACTGCTAAGTTCTTGCATGATGGTTTCTTTGACCCAACAGGTCGTTACTTCCAAATCGCAGCAAACGCTTCAAACAAGATGGTTGTTGTTGATACGAAAGATCGTAAGTTAGAGAAAATGATCGATGTTGCTTCATTGCCTCACCCGGGTCCTGGTGCTAACTGGACTGATAAAGAGTGTGGCCCTGTTGGTGCAACGACTCACCTAGGTATTGGTGAAGTATCTGTTTGGGGCAACGACCCGATTGGTCATCCTGACCAAGCGTGGAAGCTGTGCTACACAGTTGAGACAGACGGTGCGGGCGTATTTATTCGTACCCATCCAACATCTCAATATGTATGGGCAGATCAGCTTAAGCACCCAGAGCCAGAAGTTCAGCAAAGTGTTCAGGTATTTGATAAGGACACACACGAAATCGTTAAAACTATTCGTGTAACTGAAGAAGAAGGTAAAGCGGCCTTGCACATGGAGTTCAACAAAGATGGTACTGAGGTTTGGGTATCTGTCTGGAACCGAACTGACAACAAGAACCCAACTGGTGAAATCGTTGTTTACGATGCGAAGACTCTTAAAGAGATTACTCGTATTAAAGGTTTAACAACGCCTACTGGTAAGTTTAACGTGTTTAACCGTGCTAACCACAAAACCTAATTACCGTTAGTAATAGTTATCTAGGTAATTAGTACTCCTGAAGAAGAGTACTTAGGTGCTCTTCTTCAACCTTCTCGGATTTAAGTAATTGAATTTTAGAATATTAAAGTTCTAGGGAGTCTCATCAATGAGTGCAGCAAATCTTGTTAAAGGTCTGATGACGAGAAAAATATTGTTCGGGGCGACAGTCACGGCAGCATTATTTTTCATGTTAGTCGGTGTCATCTTCTGGGGCGGATTTAACACTACGATGGAGCAAACCAATACCCTAGAGTTCTGTATCAGTTGTCACGAAATGGAAGACNACGTTTATAAAGAATACCAGTCAACTATTCACTACACCAACCGCAGTGGCGTTAGAGCAAGCTGTTCAGATTGCCACGTGCCTGATCCATGGGTGCATAAAGTTGTTCGTAAGATAAAAGCTTCTAATGAGTTATGGCATAAAGCTTTGGGAAGTATTGATACGCCAGAAAAGTTTGATGCCAAGCGCTTCACGATGGCAAAGAAAGTTTGGGGTGAAATGAAAGCGACAGACTCACGCGAGTGTCGAAACT
>NZ_LWFZ01000620.1:0-2422 GCF_001635225.1 Oleiphilus sp. HI0086 | reverse complement strand
GACCGAGAAACAAGGTGGTTCCGATGTTAGACAAAACAGTACGCGCGCCTTTGCAATGGGTGCCCAGGGACCCGGACAGGTTTACGAACTAATCGGGCACAAATATTTTGTGTCAGCCCCCATGTCAGACGCATTTTTAGTACTCGCCCAAACTAGTTCGGGTGTTTCTTGCTTCTTGGTGCCACGCTGGCGACCCGATGGCAGCAAGAATCCGATGCAAGTACAACGCCTGAAAAATAAAATGGGGAACGTCTCCAATGCTTCCAGTGAGACTGAGCTACGCGGAGCAATGGGGTGGATGATCGGCGAAGAAGGTCGAGGTGTATCGGTAATTTTAGAGATGGTTGCCATGACCCGCTTTGACTGCATGATTGGCACCTCGGGCATGATGCGCCAGGCAATCTCCCAAATCACTCATCACTGCCGCCAACGCAAGGTGTTTGGCAATACACTCGATAAACAACCACTCATGCAAAATGTACTCGCCGACCTGATTATTGAGCACGAAGCAGCTACGGCTTTAAGCATGCGCATGGCGAGGGCACTCGACTTAAGCAGTGAACACGAGCAGGAAAAACATTTAGTGCGCATGGGAACTGCTATCGGCAAATACTGGATCTGCAAGCGGGCCCCCGGCCACGCCTATGAAGCAATGGAGTGCATTGGCGGTAGTGGCGTAATGGAAGATAGTATTATGCCCCGACTATTCAGAGAGTCTCCTGTAAATAGCATTTGGGAAGGTAGTGGCAACGTCCAGTGCCTGGACATGCTTCGCGCCACGCGTCGTAATCCTGAATCTCTACAAGCCTTCCTGACCGAATTGCATACTGTAGAAGGTAAGCATTCACTGATGGATGAAGCCCTAAATGATCTTCATCAAGAATTCTCTAATCAGAAGGATATAGAATACCGCTCCAGAGGAATCGTTGAAAAGATGGCACTTTGCTTCCAAGGGGCAAGCCTACTCCAATATGGAAATGAAGAAATCGCCAATGCGTTTTGCCTCGCCAGACTAAAAAGTGACAACAAAGGTTGGGTTTATGGTACCCTACCAGGCGATATTGATTGTTACTCGATCATTAATCGAGCAACACCGAACTAAGACGAAGCGAATAAGCCCGGGACATTACCGGGCTTAATAGTCTATGAAGGCTTGTTTTTCTTCTAAAGACATAGGTGATTTCGTCTTATAAATTTTGAACTAGCAACGATAATAATTATAAAAGTCACTATTCGACACCGCTGGTTAACTGCTAACACAGTAGAAAAGAAACAGCATTTAGTAAGGTCTAAACACTAAGTTTGGCCTCAGTAAGAATTGAATAGTGTTTAATATACGGGAGAGAAACTATGTCTGTAGCACAAGAAATCGATGAAGTAATCGTGGTCGATGAAAACATAGAAAAAGGATATTTCTACCTCGAAAACCGCCAATTTCATGGCCCTTATGAAACAGAGGAACAAGCCTCTCAGGCAGCTTTAGAAAACTGCAAATTGTCTTCACCTGGTGAGTGCAGGGCAATCTATCACGGCTCAGCAAAACGCGATAGCGATACCAACCTTAACGTGCCACTTGGCGACATGCGCGAAGCAGGCTCAATAGAATGCCCTGAAGCCGCTGAATAAGCGCTGCTAACTGCTCAGGAGCCCCTCCTGAGCAGCCTATTATTTTTCTATCTGCTCTACCCCCTTTTATCCCTCTTATATCAACTAGGTTGTATAGCTTCGGCTCGGCAATGTTCTTAAGATAAAAGCTCGCCCTGAAAAGAATTCCGATACTATAGTTGCCCACCCCGTTCTTATGAAGTGGAGGAAGTATGCCCGATCAAACTTTAACAGACGGCAATAGCACCCTTGAGCCTCTAGAATCTCTATCAAACCCTGAACTAATTGCTCATATCTTGCAGCGCTACCATGAAGTCCATCGACAACAGCTTAGCGAACTAAATGAAAAGGCTGCTCGAGTTGAATCTGTACACGGTGAACACCCAGAGTGTCCTCATGGCCTATCTAATCACCTGCAAACAATGAAGATAGAGCTCGAACAACATATGTTTAAGGAAGAAAACATCCTCTTCCCTATGCTGGAACAAGGAATGGGAGCAATGGCTCAGGGCCCTATCTCGGTGATGCGTCATGAGCACGATGAACATGCTGGTGCAATCTCCCAGCTATCAGAGCTAACGAACCAGCTGACATTACCAGAAGACGCTTGTAATACCTGGACAAGGCTTTATGCCTTAATTTCTGAATTTATCGAAGATTTGCAAAGTCATATCTCGATTGAAAACAATCTACTCTTTGCTCGCGCCTAACAGTTCTGGCACTCACTGATATTGATAGTAAAAGATGAATCATAGAGAACAGCAGCCTATCGTGTACTCATGCTCTGGCTGCTCTAATGTCGCCCAGCTTACCAATC
>NZ_LWFZ01000619.1:0-11711 GCF_001635225.1 Oleiphilus sp. HI0086 | reverse complement strand
AGTACTTTTCTCGGATATTGATCGAGATGGTAAGCCGGAGTTGCTCGTGGGAAATGATATGGATGCCCCCGATATTATATATCGCTGGAAATCGGGGCGTTTCCAAGTAGCTAAAGCCGATAGTAACCTGCCAGCTTACAGTGCATTTAACACGATGAGTATCGCCAGTGGCGACCTCAATCGAGACCAGCTAATTGATTACTTTAGTGTTGATATGTCTTTTGGCCAAGAGGGTGGTTTGGACTATTGTCAGCAGGCTGGCATTGCAGACTTACAGGCGTGTAGAGCTTTGCTTTCACTTGATCAGGCTGTCAAATCTGGGCAAGTTGGTATCTGTCAATATTTGGCTGAGAGCAAGAGAAAACAAGACTGTCTTCAGGCGCAGCTTATTCAACTGGCCAGGCAATCAAGGCAAGACGATATTTGTAGTCTCATGACTCAGGAAAACAAAGTGGCTGAGTCTTTATGCCGAGCTGCCAGTAAAGTAATTCCCCCAAAGCAAGCTATCAACTATTCACTATACCCTAAGGGTGTTCAGCGCAATGTCTTGTCTATGTCCTCGATGGGCGGCTGGCAAGAACTTGCTGAAGACTGGGCTGTATCAGAAAGTTATTGGAGTTGGCACAGCAAGATAGCAGACTTGAATAATGATGGCTGGAACGATATTTATGTTGGCAACGGTTATATGTTTGGTGGAGCAGGGCGGCGTACCCAGACCAATGTTTTGTATATGAATAAGCATGGCGAAGGAATGTACCGAGCAGAAGCGGAAATGGGCTTGGAAGATTATCTAAATACCCCGAGCTTTGTGACGGTTGATTTTGACCGGGATGGTGATCTCGATATCATCTCCCAACGAGTTGCTGCCGACCATGGCGTCTTCATCAATCAGACTCGAGAGCCGGGTATATTGATCGATCTAAGACTTAATGGGCAAACGGTATTGGGCTCCAGCGTGCAATTGCTCGGTCATTCTCTTGATGATGAAAGCACGGCGCAGTTATCTCAGCAAGTTCTTGGAGGTGGTTTTCTTAGTTTTGATGAGCCTCTTGCTCATTTTGGTATGGCAGAAAAACAAAGCTATCAGCAGCTTCAGATAAAGTGGCTCAGTGGTAGCAGAGAAAAACTAGATTTCCTCTTTCTCCCTGCGCGTTATTACCTAATCGAGTTTGATAAGTAGCGATTCTAGAACAGTCTATTCCGGTTGAGTGCATGACTAATTGTTCCAAATTAGGTGAAAATCACAGTGTCTGAAATTGAAATGTGAATAATATTCAGATACTGTCTCGTTCTCGGTTTTTTGCTGTTCCATTTTGTCGTTCAAATTTCTGGATGGGTAAAGACCTTGTTCTATTGAAAATAATAAAGGAAGTACCATGAGTTCACGAATAACCCGACTATTCTTCTTTACGCTGATACTTGTCGCAAGCGCTCTGCCAGCGAATGCCAGTAATTTAACGCCGGTTAAATTTTGTGTCTGGGACCCTGTTGGTGCTAATGGGCCGTTTATTTCTTTTTTGAAGGAAACAAAGCTCAAGGCAATAAGTTGGGGGATTGATTTGCAAATGGAAGCCTATACGGATGAGAAAGTTGCTTCGAATGACTTCCGTTCAGGCGAATGCAGTGCCGTTTTATTAACCAATATTCTAGCAAAAGACTTCGTGCCTTTTACCGGGGCTTTTGGTGCTCCAGGCGCTATTCGTACTTTAAAAGAATTGAAAACATTGTCGAAATCCTTATCGAGTAAGAAAGCAGAGAAGTTGATTTCCAATGGCAAGTACCAGATGGCTGGGTTGTTTCCAATTGGCGAGATTTATACCTTTGTTCGAGATAAGAGTAATGTGGATATATCAGCAATTAGCGGCAAAAAAGTGTCTATTTTGAATGCTGATGTAGCCAGTGAGCGATTTGCCCAAGTGGTTGGTGCATCGCCGGTACACACTTCGTTGGCTACTTGGGGTGGGCAATTCAATAATGGCAACGTTGACGTAATGTTTGCGCCCGCGTTGGCTTACAACACGTTTGAGTTATACAAAGGTTTGGGCGAAACTGGCGGAATTGTTGACTTCAATATTCTTTATGCTGTGATGGAAATGGTCGTCAATACTGAAACAGCCCCAGCAAATTTTGCTCACAATATGCGCCAGCATGCGCTATCTCGATTTAATGAACTCGAGAATACAGTTAAGCAGGCACACAGTGAAATTCCACAGAAGTACTGGGTGAGTCTCGATGATGTAAGAAAGTCAGAGTATGAAAACCTTTCTAAGAAGATTCGTTTAGCCTTAAGAGATGAAAAAGCCTACGACGCAAAAGCTATCTCAATATTGTGGAAGATCCGTTGTAAATTTAATCCATCTGCGACAGAATGCGCGACTCCGGAGTAGTTGCGCAGAACACTGCTCCTAGAGACCTTGTAGCTTAGTAGGAGTAGTGATGCCTTATACAGCAAAATTTGTTGATGGAAGTTTATTCGAATCACCTATCACAAAAGTCGTTTGTGTCGGGCGTAATTACGCAGAACATGCCAAAGAGCTTAATAACCCCATACCTTCTGAGCCGATTCTGTTTATTAAACCAGGGTCGGCTGTCGTCTCTTTAAGTGAACCTTTCACTATTCCAGACACAGATTGCCACTATGAGGCAGAGATTGCCGTATTGATCGGAGAGACGCTATCTAATGCAAATGCCGAACAAGCGGAGCAAGGAATTGAAGGCTTAGGTTTGGCGCTTGATCTAACGCGGCGTGAGCTGCAGTCAAAGTTGAAAGAAAAATCCCACCCTTGGGAAGTCGCCAAAAGCTTTGATGGTGCTTGCCCGCTCAGTGAATTTGTTCCGTTAGGGAACTGTACAGCCTTAAACCAGCTTGAGTTTACCTTGAGTATCAATGGAGAGTTGCGACAGCATGGTAAGAGTAGCGATATGTTGAACCCGATCGCGCCACTTATTGCGCATATGAGTACCTTTTTCACGCTCAACCCAGGTGACGTTGTTCTTACCGGAACGCCGAAGGGGGTGGGGCAGCTACACAAAGGGGATCAGTTGTCGCTAAAGTTTGGCAAGAATTTAGCTTTTGATACTAAGGCAATCTAAATTTAGCTGCTGACTTCGGTGTCTCCCATTCCCCCAGCTGCCGATTCTCTATATAATTGCGGGCTTTTTCGATATTAGGAATTAGCCCGCGTGCCTCAGACTCAAACCCGTTCTTCTGAACTTGCTAGCAGTGCATCAAGTAGTGAGTCAAATTTGCAGACGATAGCTGATTTTATTCGTTACACTTTTTCGAGTTTGAATCGTGAACAGGTTTATTGTGGCCATGGTACTGACAACAACTGGGATGAGGCAGTCAGCCTGGTTCTTCAGTTATTAGATCTGCCTTGGGATTTTTCGACTGAACTATGGTCTTGTCGTCTGGCAGACGAAGAGAAGGCGCTTATCTTAGATGCGATTAAGCGCAGAACAAAAGGCCGAGAGCCACTGGCTTATATCACCAAACAAGCTTGGTTTTGTGGTTTGCGCTTCAATGTCGATGAGCGAGTGCTCATACCTCGCTCTCCGATTGCCGAACTCATCGAGCATCATATGGAACCTTGGCTATTAAATGAGCCTGAGCGAGTGCTTGATTTATGTACCGGAAGTGGTTGCATCGGCATCGCTGCCGCTTTGGAGTTTGAAGAGGCGCAGGTGGATTTGTTTGATATATCAGTCGATGCCCTGGCCGTGGCAAAGTCGAATATTGAATTGTATGAATTAAATGACCGGGTTCAGGCGTTTTCCTCTGATCTTTTCAGTGCTTTGAGCGATCCTTCGCAGTTCTCGGATGGTGAACATGTTCGTTACGATTTAATTTTGTCGAATCCGCCTTATGTTGATCAAAACGATTTTGACAGCATGCCCGAAGAGTATAGTGCTGAGCCTGTATTAGGCTTGGTTGCAGGGCCTGACGGGCTGGATATTGTCAGACGAATTCTAACGGAAAGTGCGAAGCACTTAAGTGATGACGGCCTAATGATTGTCGAGGTTGGAAATAGTTGGGAAGCGTTAGAAGAGGCTTATCCTGATTTTCCCTTTACTTGGGTTGAGTTCGAACAGGGTGGGCACGGCGTGTTTGTGATTCGCGCACAAGAATTAAGAAACTACCCTTGGGTATAGAATTGAATATTATTGTTGAACGCTCAAAAGCGTTTAACTAGAGAAAGAGGCAGATAGTATGTCGGGTAATACGTTTGGAAAGCTTTTTACAGTCACTTCTTTTGGTGAGAGCCATGGAAAAGCGATAGGCTGTATTGTTGATGGTTGCCCTCCGGGGATAGAGCTTAGTGAAGAAGATTTACAGGTCGACCTTGATCGTCGGAAGCCGGGCACATCGCGCTACACTACGCAGCGTAAAGAGGCTGATGAAGTTGAGATCCTTTCTGGTATCTTTGAGGGGAAAACAACGGGAACGCCCATTGGTTTGTTGATTAAGAATACGGACCAGCGCTCAAAAGACTNCTCGAATATCGCAACGACCTTTAGACCTGCGCATGCTGATTATGCTTACAACCAGAAATATGGCTTCAGGGATTACCGCGGGGGCGGTCGTTCTTCTGCTCGAGAAACAGCAATGCGTGTTGCAGCGGGTGCTATCGCTAAGAAATACCTGAAACAATCGTTTGGTATTGAAATCAACGGTTACTTGTCCCAGCTTGGTCCAATTAAAGTTGAGAAGGTGGATATGTCTATCGTCAATGACAATCCATTTTTCTGCCCTGACGCCGATAAAGTCGGTGAGATGGAAGATTATATGAAAGCGCTGAATAAAGAGGGTAACTCTATTGGCGCGAAAATTTCTGTTGTTGCACGCAATGTGCCGCCAGGTTTGGGAGAGCCGATCTTCGATAGGCTAGATGCCGAGCTGGCGCATGCCTTCATGAGTATCAATGCCGTAAAAGGTGTGGAAATTGGTGCAGGTTTTGATTGTATTGAGCAAAAGGGCACAGAGCATAGAGATGAGATGACGCCGGAAGGGTTTCTTTCGAATCACGCGGGCGGTGTCTTAGGCGGTATTTCAACAGGGCAGGATATTGTTGCGCATATGGCTTTGAAGCCGACCTCAAGCATTCATTTGCCGGGTAAAAGTATCGATACAGCAGGCAATCAGATTGAAGTATCAACCAAAGGGCGTCACGACCCATGCGTGGGTATTCGTGCTACGCCCATTGCTGAAGCGATGATGGCAATGGTTTTGTTGGATCACCTAATGCGCCATCGTGCTCAAAATGCTGACGTTGTCTGTGAAACACCGAGAATCTAAGACGGTATGAAAGTTTCTGATTTTGATTTTGACTTGCCGCCCGAGCTAATTGCTAACTACCCGACAGAAGAGCGAAGCCAAAGCCGTTTGTTGGTGGTCGAAGGTAGTGAGGGGAAACTAGCTCATCGATCCTTTGCTGATGTTTATGAGCTGGTTAATGAAAACGACTTACTGGTATTCAATGATACCAAGGTTGTTCCAGCGCGTTTGTTTGCGAAGAAAGAAAGTGGCGGCAAACTGGAAATTCTTTTTGAGCGAATGATTGATAGTCATACGTTTTTAGCGCATGTCAGGTCTAGCCGTTCCCCTAAAGAAGGTAGCAAGATTCTTGTTGATACCGACGATGGTAGCACGCAAGTAATCGAAATGAAGGGGCGACAGAATGCACTGTTTATTCTTGAGACCGAGTCTTTAGAGGTTTTTGATCTGCTTGAAAAGTACGGCCACATTCCTTTACCTCCGTATATTGAGCGTGGTGATGAGGATATGGATCAGGATCGTTATCAAACTGTCTATGCCGATAAGCCAGGCGCGGCAGCAGCGCCTACGGCAGGCTTGCACTTTGATGATGAGCTTATTGAAAGGCTTAAAGCAAAAGGCGTTGATACAGCTTTTGTTACCTTGCATGTTGGTGCTGGAACCTTCCAGCCAGTAAAGGTTGACGATATTAAAGACCACGAAATGCATTCGGAATGGATTGAAGTGACTCAAGACGTGGTTGATAAAGTGACTGCGACTCGTCGAAAAGGTGGTCGTGTTATTTGCGTCGGCACAACTAGTGTTCGTAGTCTTGAATCTGCCAGCCAGTCAGGCGAGCTTAAGGCTTTTACCGGTGATACTGAGATATTTATTTTCCCAGGTTATGAGTTTAAAAGTGTCGATGCACTGATTACTAACTTTCATTTGCCGAAATCGACCCTATTAATGTTGGTATCTGCATTTTCAGGCCAGGCAAATATCTTAAATGCTTATGAGCAGGCTGTTGCAAATAAGTATCGCTTTTTCAGTTATGGTGATGCGATGTTTCTAAATCCCTCTAGCGGGAATATTTCGGAGTAATACATTGAGTGAATCGAATTGTTGTATGTCCTTTAAGGTCAGCCAGACAGATGGCTTGGCTCGACGTGGAGAAATTGACTTTCCACGTGGGAAAATACAGACCCCTGCGTTTATGCCGGTTGGCACTTACGGTACGGTAAAAGGCATGCTACCTAAGGATATCGAAGAGATTGGCGCGGATATTATTCTCGGAAATACTTTTCATCTAATGCTAAGACCGGGCACCGACATTGTTGAGAAACATGGTACTTTGCATGACTTTATCCAATGGGATAAACCAATTCTGACTGATTCTGGAGGTTTTCAGGTTTTTAGCCTCGGAGATATGCGTAAGATCAGCGAGAAGGGTGTAACATTCAAGTCCCCTATCAATGGTTCTAAAGTAGAGCTGACGCCTGAAATCTCAATGGAAGTTCAGCGTAAGCTTGGTTCAGATATCGTTATGATTTTTGACGAATGTACGCCTTACCCTGCAACGGAAGAAGAAGCACGTAGTTCAATGGAGCTATCGATGCGCTGGGCTGAACGTAGTAAACAGGCTCACGGTGATAACCCTTCAGCTTTATTTGGCATTGTGCAGGGCGGAATGTATGAGCACTTGCGTGATGAAAGCCTGGAAGGCTTAGCCAATATTGGCTTCGATGGTTATGCCATTGGTGGCTTATCTGTTGGTGAACCGAAAGAAGAAATGATGAAGGTGCTTGATCATATCGGCTATAAAATGCCTGAAGATAAGCCTCGTTATTTAATGGGAGTAGGGAAGCCTGAAGACTTGGTTGAGTCTGTTCGTCGCGGTATCGATATGTTTGACTGCGTAATGCCGACAAGAAATGCTCGCAACGGCCATTTGTTTACTTCAACGGGTGTTATCAAGATAAGAAATTCAGCTCATAAAGAAGACCCATCTCCGCTCGATGAACAATGTGACTGCTATACCTGTAAGAACTTTAGTCGTAGCTATCTTCATCATTTAGATAAGTGTAAAGAGATGCTAGGCGCGCAACTCAACACAATTCATAACCTAAGATATTATCAGAACTTAATGAGTGGATTGCGTCAGGCCATCGAACAAGGTAAATTGTCGGCCTTTGTTGATACCTTCTATGCCCAAAGAGGCGAAACAACACCAGAATTAACAGCTGGCGCAGCAGAATAAAGTGTTGCTCAGTTAAAAAATTTTACTGCTAACTATTAGAACTAAACAAGGGGAACCCTTAATGAAATTAATCGCTAAAATTGGTCTGTTTCTGACTTTCTGCATGTACTCTGCGCTTAGCCTGGCTGAAGGCGCGCCTGTTTCACCTCAAGGCCCAAGTGCAATGATGCAGTTGGTATTCTTTGGTGGCTTTATCCTGATTTTTTACTTCTTGATGTGGAGGCCACAGTCAAAGCGTGCCAAAGAGCATAGAAATCTGGTTTCTGAATTAAGCAAAGGTGACGAGATTGTGACGAATGGCGGTATCGCTGGTAAGGTCACAAAAGTTTCAGAAGAGTTTGTTAAGGTTGAAGTTTCTGAGGGTGTTGAAATGAACATTCAGAAAGTAGCAGTTGCCTCAGCATTACCAAAAGGCACCTTAAAAGGTATCTAAATCAGTGTTAGTCGCTCACAAAGGGTGAGCGACTAGGCTAATCGAGATGTTTTTACGTTTGTTTAGGCTTTGTTCGCGTAACAGGGTCTGCGTCGTGATATAACACCTGCACACTCAATTACTTTGAATAATACCGAAAGGATCTGGAGCTAAGATGCTCAATACATACCCCGCGTGGAAATATATTCTCATACTGATCACCCTGGCATTGGGTGCAGTGTACTCATTACCTAATCTCTATCCTGATGACTTTGCTGTGCAGGTGACCGGAACGCAAAGCTCGCTAAAAGCAGACGATGCTCTACAGAAGCGGGTCGTTAGCGTATTAGAGAAAAATAATGTTGTTGTTAAGCATGCGGAGTTAAATGGTAATAACCTTTTGGTTCGTTTCTATGACAACGAAGCTCAATTATCTGCAAAAGAAGTCCTAAGCGATGTTTTGGGTAGTGATTATATTGCGGCGCTAAATATGGCACCAAGCACACCTGATTGGCTTAAGTCTATGGGTGCTGGACCTATGAAACTTGGTCTAGATTTGCGAGGTGGTGTTCACTTCTTACTCGAAGTTGATATGGATAAAGCTTTGAGTCAAAAGCTTCAAGTCTCAATGAGTGATATTAAAACAGCGATGCGTAGTGAAAAAATTCGCTATCGTTCGGTATTGGTTGAAGGCACTGATGGCCTCAAGGTTAAGTTCAAGTCTGAAAAGGAATTGGACAAAGCGGTTTCGCTTGCCGCATCAGAATATCGTCAGTTTACACGTACAACAATCGAAGAAGATGAAAGCTTCTTCTTATTGCTAAAACTATCTGAAGCGCGAATTAAAGAGATTGAAGATTATGCTGTTCAACAAAACCTGATTACGCTTAGAAATCGTGTTAACGAACTGGGTGTTGCTGAGCCTTTGGTTCAGCGTCAGGGGCGTAACCGTATCGTGGTTGAGCTCCCTGGTGTTCAGGATACGGCGGCAGCAAAACGTATTATTGGTAAAACAGCAAACCTGGAGTTTCGTCTAGAGGCTAAGTCGAGCGCTTCTAGCCGAGAAATGCAGCAGTTTGACTTCAAGAGTGAGAAAGGACGTACCGCTTACCTGGAAAAAGATATTATCGTCACGGGAAGCAATGTATCGAATGCTCGTGCGAGTTTTGATGAAAACGGAGTGGCACAGGTTAATATCGACCTTGACGGTAAGGGCGGTAAGTTGATGCTTGAAGTGACCAAGCGAAACTTAAAGCGCCGCATGGGTGTTTTATTTATCGAGCAGAAGTCTGAGCTAATTAAGAAAATAGTCGACGGTGAAGAAGTAACAGAGCGTCGTAACCGTGAGATTCGCCAGATTATTAACTTGGCAACGATACAGGGGGCGTTTGGTAACAGCTTCCGTATTACCGGTCTGGACTCAGCCACCGAAGCTGCTGAACTGGCATTGCTTCTTAGAGCGGGTTCGCTTGCAGCGCCAATTTACTTTGTTGAAGAGCGTACAGTTGGGCCTAGCCTGGGGCAGGCAAATATCGACGCGGGTTTGATGTCCGTTCAAATCGGTTTCGCTTTGGTCTTATTGTTTATGCTTGTTTACTACCGGGCATTTGGTGTTGTCGCGAATATTGCTCTAGCAATAAACGTCATTCTATTGTGTGCATTAATGTCGATGATCTCTGCCACACTTACCCTGCCAGGCATCGCTGGTATTGTACTGACTGTCGGTATGGCGGTTGATGCAAACGTGTTGATCTTTGCTCGTATCCGCGAGGAGCTGGCAAACGGTCTTTCTCCTCAGCAAGCTATTCATGCCGGCTATAGTCGAGCATTTGTAGCGATTTTCGATGCAAATATAACCACGTTGATTGCTGCGGTTATCTTGTTTGCGGTAGGAACTGGCCCGGTTAAAGGTTTTGCGGTGACATTGTCACTCGGTATTATGACTTCGCTCTTCACTTCTGTCGTACTGACGCGAGCGATTGTTAACTTGGCCTATGGCGGCCGTCAGCTGAAGAAAATTTCGATAGGGTAAGGTGCTCAGGATGAACAATACAATAGATTTTATGGGCAAACGTAAGATTGCCGCGGCATTCTCGATCATCTTATTGCTTGCCTCAATTACTTCGCTTGGTGTGAAAGGTCTGGCTTTGGGTTTGGATTTTACAGGGGGGACGCTGGTAGAGGTTGAATACCAAGAAGCGCCGAACCTTGAAGAAGTGCGTGAGCAGTTGCTTGCAGCGGGTTATGAGAAATTAGTTGTACAAAACTTTGGTGCAGCAACATCTGTGTTGGTTCGCTTGTCTGAGTCGTTTAACGATAAGGTTGGTGCGCAAGTCGCGAGCACCTTGTCTGCGAATGGTGTGCAGCTAGAGCTGACCAGAGCTGAATTTGTTGGCGCACAGGTTGGTGAAGAGTTAAGAGAGCAGGGCGGCATTGGCTTGCTGTTGGCCTTGGGTTTGGTCATGTTCTATGTTGCTGTCAGGTTTCAGTTCAAGTTCTCGGTAGGTGCTGTATCGGCTTTGATACATGATGTCATTATCGTTATTGGTGCTTTTTCCATTCTGGGTTGGGATTTCGACTTAACCGTATTGGCTGCTCTACTAGCGGTAATTGGTTATTCCTTGAATGACACGATTGTTGTATCCGACCGTATTAGGGAAAACTTCAGAAAGTTAAGAAAGTCAGAGCCTGATGAAGTCATTAACATTTCGTTGACACAAACTTTATCTCGAACCTTGGTTACATCGGCGACGACTTTGTTAGTGCTGTTTGCCTTGTACTTTCTTGGTGGTGAAATGATTAACGGCTTTGCTAAGGCGCTTTTGATTGGTGTGTTAGTGGGTACGTATTCATCTATTTATGTTGCTAGTAATGTCTTGTTGTCGATGGGTGTGAGCAAAGAAGATTTGATTGCTCCAGTTGTCGAGGACGAGGAAGGAAACGCTATTGATGACCAACCTTAAAGTCAGGTAGTCAAATACTAGCCATAAAAAAGGGAGCAGAAGCTCCCTTTTTTATGGCTAGTATTTAGCGCTCTCAAACGCGCTACCTTAGAGGCGTGTTTGAAAAGTATTAAAGCGCTGGACCAATGCTTTAAAGAGCTTTGGATTGGCAACGATGATTTTGTCTTCTTTATCGCTAAATACACCGCCGTTTAGTGTACCTGTCAGTGCGCCAGACTCCTGGCATAGCAGCAGAGCTGCTTCAAGCTCTTTAGCGTTTACCTTGGTTAGTATTGCTGCATCAATTTGGCCAGCGGCAACCATGGCGACATCAAGAGCATCGCAATTGCTAACCTGCATTTGACCGACATTGCTTCCCACTTCACTAATAAAGTCAGCAATGACGTGAGATTCGGCAGGTGAGTCGAATTGATTTATGGTATTGATTGCAACCGTCGCTTCAGCTAGCGATTTAGGAGAGGTACAACGAATTCTTCTGCCATTAAGTGCTGCTCCGCTTCCACGGCTTGCTGTGTATTCATCACCATTTGTCGGGTTAACAAGTAAGGCGTTTTGAGATTTTCCTGAAGACTTATGAACAAGTGAAAAAGCCGTTGCTGGGATTTTTCGTAGCAGGTTGTAGGGCGCGTGAAAGCCGTTAACTTGCCAGCTATCTTCTTTTACGTCGCTAGGTGTTTCATCGGGTGCGATAATGAAGTGGGTTGGGTTGGCTTTCTTTAGGCTATCAAAGAAGGTTTGAAATAAAGTAGATTCAAGATGGCTGACCAGCTTTTCATTAGCATTAGGGTCAGATTGGTTTGGATCATTTTTATCGATACTTTGATT
>NZ_LWFZ01000618.1:0-15775 GCF_001635225.1 Oleiphilus sp. HI0086 | reverse complement strand
CAAGCTTAACCAACTCGGGAGACTTTTTCTTTACAGGAGATTTCTGAGACTGGCTTGCAGGAAGGCTATTGTTAGCGGGCTGAGCAACAGGGGGCGCTGCATTCAACTGCATACACGATATAGAGATTAGAACAACGAAAACAAGAAACCGCTGGATACCCATAACAAACTTCAAAATTTTATAAGTGATTGTTATTCTGATAATAGCAAGTCTTAAAGAAAAAAATCTGTGCTATGTCACTAAATAAGTAAGTAATTGTAATCGTGAAAGAAATATTGATTAAAGATTATCCAAACACCCCAACTTAGCGACTGAGATAGCGCATTGCGTCTTCGAGCCCTTCAACCGTCATTGGGTACATATTGTCCTCTAAGAGCTGCTTGGTTATCCCCAAAGAGCCGCCCTCCCCCCAGTATGACTCTGGCAGAGGGTTAACCCAAGCCACTTTATCAAAATGATCGGTCACACGCTGCATCCATACAGCGCCAGCTTCTTCATTCCAATGCTCGATACTGCCACCTGGCTGAGTTATCTCGTAAGGTGCCATTGATGCGTCACCAACAAAGAGTACTTTGTAGTCAGAAGAATATTTGTGAATCACATCGTAGATCGGCATGCTTTCGTTTGAACGACGAATATTGTTCTTCCATACACTTTCGTAAATAAAGTTATGAAAGTAGAAATACTCCATATGCTTGAATTCAACACGCGCCGCAGAAAACAACTCTTCGCAAACTTTTACATGAGGGTCCATTGAACCACCAATATCAAAGAAGATCAGCACCTTCACAGTATTGTGGCGCTCAGGCACAAGCTTAAGGTCAAGGTAACCGGCATTACGCGCGGTAGACCTTATTGTATCATCCAAGTCCAACTCATCAGCTGCCCCCTGACGAGCGAACTTACGCAAACGACGCAGCGCAAGTTTGATATTTCGAATCCCAAGCGTTACATCGCCATCAAGGTCTTTGTAGCCACGCTTCTCCCAAACTTTAACAGCACGACCATTTCGACCGTTTTTCTGTCCAATTCGAAAACCTTCAGGGTTATAGCCATTCGCACCAAAAGGTGATGTACCACCGGTACCAATCATCCGGTTCCCGCCTTGGTGCTTTTTCTTTTGCTGCTCGATCCGCTCTTTAAACGCTTCCATTAGCTCTTCGAGGCCGCCCATGGCTTCGATTTTATCCTTTTCTTCCTGAGTTAAGTTCTTCTCAAACTCTGCCTTGAGCCAATCTTCTGGAATCATTTCTTCGAAGAGATCATCAAGCGCTTCGATTCCCTCAAAATATTTGCCATAGGCGCGATCAAATTTGTCGAAGTTTTTCTCATCTTTTACAAGGCACAAGCGGCTTAAATAGTAAAACTCATCGATATCAGCAAAGACTATATTTTTCTCAAGCGCCTCCATTAAGTCTAAGAACTCCTTAAGCGTTGCTGGAACCTTAGAACGGCGCACTTCCTGAAAAAACTCTATTAACATCGAGATACCTCTTTTCTACTAATACAAACCGATTGCGAGTAAAAAATACTTTTAGGCTAACCCTTGCGCCTTGCCATAAATGCCAAGCGCTGCAGCAAGTGGACATCCTGTTCATTCTTAATCAATGCACCATACAAGGGTGGTATTGCTTTAGAGGGGTCTCGCTCTTGTAGAATTTGTTCGGATACTTCGTCAGCCATCAATAGTTTAAGCCAATCGATCAATTCGCTTGTTGAAGGCTTTTTCTTCAAGCCAGGAACTTTACGCACATCAAAAAACACATCGAGCGCCTCTTTAACCAAGCTCTGCTTCAAGCCGGGGTAGTGAACCTCCACAATTTTCTCCATTGTTTCGTGGTCTGGGAAGTTGATGTAATGGAAAAAGCAGCGTCTTAGGAATGCGTCCGGTAGTTCTTTTTCGTTGTTACTGGTAATCAATACAATTGGTCGATTTTTCGCCACAACACGTTCTTGTGTCTCGTAAACAAAAAATTCCATTTTATCGATTTCAAGAAGCAAATCGTTTGGAAACTCGATATCGGCTTTATCAATTTCATCAATCAATAGCACAACACGCTCTTCTGCTTCGAAGGCTTCCCACAACTTCCCTTTCACTATGTAGTTAGATATATCGTGAACACGGTCATTTCCTAACTGGGAATCTCTTAGACGTGACACAGCATCATATTCGTACAAGCCCTGCTGAGCCTTTGTTGTCGACTTGATGTGCCACTGAATTAAACGCGTGCCAAGTGATTCTGCTAACTGCTCAGCCAGCATAGTTTTACCAGTACCTGGCTCACCCTTAATAAGAAGAGGCTTTTCTAATTGAATCGCAGCATTTACAGCCATCTGTAAATCACCGGTCGCTACATAATCGCTAGTACCCTTAAAACTCATACTAATACCTTTTGATATAGACTCTTTGCCTCAAGCAGCCAAGACAAACTAAAACCAACAAATAGACAGACTGAAACTAAAGCCTGAATAGGAAAAACGTGAATTCTATTCTAGTTTTAAGTGCAACGGAAATCCTGGCAATAGATTATTTCAACAACAGTGTGTTCCAGAAACCATCCATATTGAGTTTTAAGCGCTATAATAAGGTACTAAAGCATGTGGAATTTGTGCAATTAATAACCTTAAATCATCAGTGAGCTCTTCCAATTGAAACAAGTTTTTTTCTTGATAGTGACGTTTATTTGCTTCTTCACCACTACCACAAACGCCCAACAAAGCCCTAGCGAAGTCGGCAATAAACAGACCCACCTTTCCTGCGCCATAATTACCAGCGAACATCTAACAATTTTACAATTATTCCAACGAGGACTACCTCAACAAGTCGCAATTGATTCACTACCAGATATAAGCAGAAAAGCCCGTAAGCGCGTCGAGTATGTGTATCAACTGGCCAAAGATATTGGTACGTTAAACGCCTATTCCGATATCAACACAAATTTTGCCCGCTGTTCAACTCTTGTATACAAGAACAAAGGTCTACCCGCCATAGATTTGGCCGAGCACGCATACTATTTTTGCTCTGGTGAAAACAAACTTCGATTCGAGATTATCCTGCTCATCGACCAGGGACTTTCGCAAGAAAAATTAGAAGCTCAGATTCCTACTACGCATCATAAAGTATTAAAACAGTACCAAAATCTAATAAAACGTAAGGGCACTCTTGCAGCATTTGACCTCACTGCAAACAATCTCAAAGCTTGCTTACAACAAATTGAATAGTTTTTTATTTAAAGTGTTGACTTGGTCGAGCCTCTTCTCTAGTATACGCGCCACTTCGACGGAGAAGCAGTTGCGTCCCCTTCGTCTAGAGGCCTAGGACACCGCCCTTTCACGGCGGTAACAGGGGTTCGACTCCCCTAGGGGACGCCATTTTCCTTCTTAACTTCTCCAATACCTCTCGAATACTTCCAAGAACTTAGTCTCCCCCTAGATATAGATACCAACCCAATCTTTTTACGTTTTTTTGCACCATTTTCCACCTGTTTTTACCCGCGTCAACTAAACTGCTTATAGACAAACTACGCGCCCAACTTATCCGAACAAGTTTTGGTGCGATTTAGGGATTTTCTATTGAGACAAAGTATGACCGATAAAAACGACGTATTACTTGCCAGACAACCAATTTACGACCGTTCAAAAACAGTCACTGGTTACGAGCTACTCTTTCGCAGTGAATGCGACACCCCCATTAGTAGCTTTGATGGCAACCTAGCAACGTCACGGGTTTTACTTAATTTATTTACAGAAAGCGATATATCAAGCATTACGAATAACCTGCCTGCCTATGTCAATTTTACTGCTGAACTCCTGCATAACCCACCACTATTCAACCCTGATACGGTGGTAATAGAAGTACTGGAAAATATCGAAATTACAGACAAGGTTGTTTCCAGCCTAAAAAAGCTTAAACAACGCGGTTTCACGCTAGCACTTGATGACTTTATTATGGATGAACGTTATCAACGCATATTGCCACTGGTAGACATTATTAAACTAGAACTACCTGAAATGGACGATGATGAATTACAGGCAACTATTAAAAACCTTAAGCAGCATGACGTAACTCTTCTGGCGGAAAAGATCGAAACACCTGAGCAATTTAAGCGCTGCCACGAACTTGGCTGCGACCTCTTCCAAGGCTATTTTTTATCCAAGCCCGAGATAATTAAAGGTAAGAAAATCGCTGCAGGAAAAATGGCAATAATTAACCTAATTTCTGAAATTCAAGCACCCGAGATTGATATGGATGGCTTAACCTCCATTATTTCCCGAGACCCGGCACTAAGCTTCAAGCTTCTCAAGCTAATTAACTCTGCCGCCTTTAAACGAAGCAACACCATCGACTCTATTCACAAGGCAGTCACCTTACTGGGCATAGATAAAATTAAGAGCTGGGCCAGCTTGCTGGCATTAAGCAAGTTGGACGACAAGCCCGAAGCGCTGCACTATATGGCGCTGGTACGTGCACTAATGTGTGAAAGGCTATCGGAATATATTGAACCAAGCCTAAAAGACCAGTTTTACACCGTCGGCCTGCTTTCTTGCCTTGATGCATTTTTTGATCAATCACTAAGCGATATCGTCTCTCATATTTCATTAGCACCGGGAATAAATGATGCGCTCACTCTATTAAAAGGTAATGCCGGACTTGCCCTATCCACCACAATTGCCTTTGAACAGTCTGAATGGCAAAAGTTAGACTGGACAGCATTAGCCAAATTCGAGTTAAATGCTAAACAAATCAATGAGATCTATTTCGAATCATCTCGAAAGGCCTTGGAAATTTCTGCAGAGAATTAGTACTCAGGCCACCCCAATAAACTTAGGAAACGTTTATTTAGCATGGCTAACTCCCTTATTCTTGTTATCAATTGTGGCAGTTCATCTTTAAAGTTTGCACTCTACTCAACCCACCCTGAAACAAGCCTTCTCGCAGAAGGCTTGGCAGAGTCGCTTAATCAGACAGAAGGCAAACTTACTGTTAAGCACCCAGGTGAGAAAGAAACCCTCTTATTAAACCTATCTTCGGAACTTGGCAACAGCCATGCGCTTGCCCTACAAGCAGCAATAGAGAAACTTGCTCGGCACTTTCCAATCAAAGAAGAACTCAAGGCCATCGGACATAGAGTTGTTCACGGCGGTAATATCTTTAGCGAATCTGTTGTGATTAGCGAACAAGTACTTGAGCAGATCAAAGCCTGCATCCCCCTTGCTCCATTGCATAATCCAGCCAATATAGTGGGTATCGAGAGCTTACAAGTGCTGCACCCTAATCTCCCACAAGTTGCAGTATTTGATACGGCATTCCATCAAACAATGCCAGCCAAAGCTTATACTTACGCACTACCCTACAAGCTTTATTCTGAACATAATGTTCGCCGCTATGGTTTTCACGGTACCAGTCACCGCTATATTGCTAAGCGTGCATCTGAAACGATAAATAAGTCATTGCCAGAGCTAAACATTATTACCGCTCACCTGGGTAACGGCGCAAGTGTTGCGGCAATAAAAAACGGTAAAAGCGCTGATACAAGTATGGGCATGACCCCACTTGAAGGGCTTGTAATGGGCACCCGATCTGGCGACATAGACCCAGGTATTTTTGACTTTCTAATCAGTCAGAATTACTCGCCCGAGGAGATATCCGAACTCCTAAACAAGCAAAGCGGTTTACTCGGTATATCTGAGCTGAGCAACGATATGCGCACAATTTGTGAGAAGGCAGATGAAGGTCATACCCAATGCAAACTTGCTTTGGAGGTATTTTGCTTTAGAGCTGCCAAACACCTGGCCGGCATGATGGCCTCACTAGAACAAATAGATGCACTGGTGTTCACCGGTGGAATTGGCGAGAACTCAGCTGTCGTTAGGCAAAAAATTGTCAAACACTTGTCAATTTTCGGCTTTACTATTAACCATGCAGCAAACAATCAGCCTTCTTCACGTAACGAATGCTACAACGGGCTTTCTATTCATGAAGACCAATCTATCCCGGTACTCGTCATCCCAACTGACGAAGAAGCTATGATTGTAGAAGACACTCTATCGCTAATATAACAAATGCTATGCGGCCACTTCTACCAGCTATTGCAACGAACCATTATGCTCTCAAACCCTTAGAATATTTGAGAACAGATTTAAGGAAAGTCTAATATGTCTAAGTCATTTTTTATTGCACCAACCGCTAAAAATGCCGGCTTAACATCCGTCAGCCTTGGCCTACTCAGAGCGCTTGACCAGATAGGTGTAAGAGTTGGTTTTTTTAAGCCGATTACACAAATTACCCAAAGCCGCCCCGATCACTCCGTCCACTTTGCTAATGCAATCAATCATATCGACAGCCCAAAGCCTATTCCACTGAAGACAGCACAAGATTACCTTACACGCGGCGACAAAGACCTTCTTATGGAAGAAGTAATCGAAAACTTCCATAAGATAAAAAAGCTGTACGATGTAATAATCATTGAAGGAATCGTTCCAACAACAGACGAAGCTCATACCAGCGTGCTCAATAAGGAAATGGCAAACAGTCTCGACGCAGAAATCATTCTGCTTGTGCCAATGACCTCCTTGCCAAGCAATTGTTCAGTTGATACCTTCGATGACCACCTAAAAACATCCTTGAGCGTATTCTCCTCAATTAAAGCCGGTGTCATTGGCTGTATTTTGAATAAAGTAGGCTGCGCACAAAACGCCAAACAACTGCACGATGATGCGATTTCGCTCACCGAAGCAACAGAGGTCGAAAACTGCCAACAACTACTCAGCACCAGCACCTTAATAGAAGCATCCACAGTGCTTAGTGAAAGTTTTCATTCTATAGGCCAGATACCCCTTGTACCGGCTTTACAGGCGCCGCGAGTCTTTGATATCGCAAATGAGCTACAAATGAAGGTCTTACCTGGAACGGGTAACGAAGAGCTTTTGCGTACACGAAGGGTTACGAGGATAGCCATTTGCGCTCGTAGTGTCAGCAACCTTGTCAGCGCACTAACCCCTGGCTGTCTACTAGTAACGCCCGGTGACAGAAGTGACGTGCTACTTGCTGCTGGCATGGCTGTACAAAATGGCCTTCCTTTAGCGGGTATCGTGTTAACGGGTAACTACCAGCCCGACCAAAGTATTCTCGATTTCTGCCGCCCTGCACTTCAAAACGGTTTACCACTGCTTAGTACGCATCATGACACCTTTGAAACCGCTGTTGCATTATCCAAGCTTGAAAATAAAGTTCCGCTAGATGATTTAAATAGAATGGATGAGGTAATGACGACTGTTGCCGACCATCTGGATATAGATTGGCTCAAACTACACTGCGATAAAGAACGCGCAACACGCCTTTCTCCGCCGGCATTTCGCTACCAGTTATCTGAAAATGCACGCAGTGCAGCGAAGACAATCGTATTACCTGAAGGCAATGAACCAAGAACTATATGCGCTGCTATCGCTTGCCACGAGCGAGAGTTAGCTCAGTGCATACTAATAGGCAATCCCGATGAAATTAAAGCAGTCGCGAGTGCTCAGGGTGTCACGCTTTCCAGTGATATTCAGATCGTCGACCCAGACGAAGCACGTGAACGCTATGTCATCCCAATGACAGAGATCAGAAAGCATAAAGGCGTGAGTCACCAAATGGCGCGAGCAATGCTAGAAGACAATGTCGTACTCGCAACGATGATGGTGGCGCTAGATGAAGTTGACGGGCTTGTATCAGGAGCTGTTCACACAACAGCCAACACTGTGCGCCCCGCGCTTCAGTTGATTAAAACAAACGATTGCGCCAAGGTAGTGTCTTCAGTTTTCTTCATGTGCCTCCCCGACCAAGTACTTGTATATGGTGACTGCGCCATCAACCCAGACCCGAATGCCGAACAGCTGGCCGATATTGCGATACAAAGTGCCGACTCAGCCAAAGCATTTGGCATTGACCCCAAAGTCGCCATGATTTCCTATAGCACAGGTGTAAGCGGCACCGGCGCAGACGTCGACAAAGTTCGTGAAGCTACTGAGATCGCTAAGAACTTAAGGCCAGACCTCGTAATTGACGGCCCCCTCCAATACGATGCGGCGGCGATTGAAAGTGTCGCCAAGAAAAAGGCACCGAACAGCCCGGTGGCCGGTCAAGCAACCGTTTTTATCTTCCCAGATCTAAATACTGGTAACACCACCTACAAAGCTGTACAACGTAGCGCCAATGTAATCAGTATCGGCCCAATGCTACAAGGTTTGCGCAAACCTGTTAACGACTTATCTCGTGGCGCATTAATAGAAGATATCGTCTTTACCATTGCACTAACGGCCGTACAGGCATGTCAGTCTGAACAAAAAGGCGATTAAAAAGCAAACCGAATTTAAGGCGCTATATCTTAGCGCCTTCATTTAGTTCGCCTCTAGTATTAGCAAAACCTACACATTCCGCTTACAGATCTAGGACTGAGATGCCTATAACAAAACACTATATCTAGTGCTAACATAAAAAGATAAGTAAGCACTAATTCTGCAAAGCCCATAAATACAAGCACCTTCCTTTTCCTCATATTTTATCGCCCCAAAGTATTGACAAACCAGTCTCGACCACCTTGATATTTACACAATAAAAAAATCGGAAAAGAAACTTCACACACCACAATATAGTGTTATACTTCCCGCATACACAACAACATGTAGTGGATACTAAAACAAAACGCCCCCTATATATTGATGTAATAAGGACAGTATTAGCCCCCAATGGACCAGCCTTTTTCGGGTTTTTACATACTGAACAAGCTTTGATGTCAGCGGCTTATGCCACTAAAGCTAGAAACAGTGTGCGGTAAAGTGATGTACCAAACTAACACTATATATAGAAGCGCTAATCAGCATTAACTCAGCCGTTTTAGCCTACTCTTAATAACAACTGAAAAAATGATATTCCAGATAGAGGTCATACATGAACGCCAAAGTTGAACCACTTGTCTCTCCATTACCAATGCAAGACGCTTCTCAAGATATCTGGCACACTAAGTACCAGCTAAAAACTAAAACTGGTCAGGCCGTCGATCAAAACATTGACGCTACCTATGAGCGTGTTGCCAAAGCGCTTTCATCTGTAGAAGAAGAGGGCAAAAGAGAAACCGTCTACAACGACTTCAAGTGGGCACTAGAAAACGGCGTTATTCCAGCCGGCCGAATCATGTCTAATGCCGGCGCAGGCGAGCATAAGCCGGCAACATCAACCATTAACTGTACTGTCTCGGGTACTGTGTTCGATTCAATGGATGATATCTTGCTCAAAAACCATGAAGCAGGCCTAACTCTTAAAGCTGGTTGCGGTATTGGTTATGAGTTTTCAACGCTACGCCCTAAAGGTGCTTACGTTGCTGGTGCAGGTGCAACCACTTCAGGCCCTCTATCTTTCATGGATATCTTTGACAAGATGTGCTTCACCGTTTCATCTGCTGGTGGGCGTCGTGGTGCGCAAATGGCGACCTTTGATGTACACCACCCTGACGTTCTGGACTTCGTACGTGCAAAACGTGAAGACGGCCGACTACGTCAGTTCAATCTTTCATTACTAATTACCGAAGACTTCATTAAAGCGGTTCAGAATGACGCTGACTGGCAGCTATCCTTCCCTGTTACTGCTGAAGAAGTTGAAGAAGACAATCTTGACCTAAGTGATGAGAGCCAATTCGTATTTCGTAGCTTCCCAGTTAAAACAAGCTATATTACTAATGATGAAGGTCAGGTAGCGTGTCGCATTTATAACACTGTAAAAGCGAAGTACATCTGGGACAGCATCATGACGTCTACCTATGACTTCGCTGAGCCAGGCTTTATCCTTATCGATAAAGTTAACGAGATGAACAACAACTGGTATTGTGAAAACATTCGCGCAACCAACCCATGCGGCGAGCAACCTCTACCACCTTATGGCAGCTGCTTGCTAGGCTCGGTGAACCTGACCAAATTTGTTGAGCGTCCATTTACTGACAAAGCCTTTTTTAACTTCGAAAAGTATAAAAAAGCTGTGGGCATCTTTACGCGCATGCTTGATAACGTTGTCGAGATCAACGGCCTTCCGCTAATTGGCCAGCGTAACGAAATTAACTTCAAGCGCCGTCACGGTATGGGAATTCTGGGTCTTGGCTCTACCTGCACCATGCTTAAGATGGCTTATGGCTCACCTGAGTCAATCGAGTTTACTGAAAAGGTAAACCGTGAGATGTCTATTGAAGGCTGGAAACAAGGCCTAGCGCTTTCAGAAGAAAAAGGCCCTGCGCCAATCATGGAAGAGACCTTCATCGTTGATGAGGAGATGCTTCTTAAACGCCCTGAAATGAGAGCCGAAGGCTACCAGGTTGGCGATGAAGTAAAAGGTAAAGTACTTCACGCAAAATACAGCCGTTACATGCAGAAAGTTGGTGAGCATGAGCCGGAACTAATCGAAAAATTAGCCGAACAAGGTGCTCGTTTTACTCACCACACTTCTATCGCACCTACGGGTACTATTTCGCTTTCACTTGCCAATAACGCAAGTAATGGTATTGAGCCTAGTTTTGCTCATCACTATTCACGAAACATTATTCGTGAAGGCAAGAAGACGAAAGAAAAAGTAGACGTATTCTCATACGAGCTTCTAGCTTACCGTCATTTCGTCAATGCTGATGCAATGCCGTTTTCTACTGACCCGAAGACACAATTACCTGATTACTTTATCTCGGCAGATGACGTAACGCCTAAGCAACATGTAGACATTCAGGCGGCAGCTCAACAGTGGGTTGACTCGTCAATCTCGAAGACTGCAAATATTCCTACAGAGTTCCCATATGAGGAATTCAAGGATATCTACATGTACGCTTACGAGAAAGGTTTGAAGGGATGCACAACTTTCCGCTTTAACCCTGAAGCATTCCAGGGCGTATTGGTGAAAGAGTCTGATCTTGAGAACACCATCTACGAATTTACGCTAGAAGATGGTACAAAAGTAAAAGCGAAAGGTAACGAAGAAATAGAATACGACGGTGAAATTCATTCAGCAGCGAACTTATTCGACGCATTGAAAGAAGGTACCTACGGAAAATACTAGACATAGTGAGCAATACACTAAGCACCCTTCACTATGTAGCAGATTGATAGGTAAAAAATTATGGCAATTAAAATTGAAAAGAAAATCGTCGGTTATCAAGTAGACAACTCCGGTGATAAAGCGCTTGTTGTAGACAACACGCCAAAGGTTGTTCCAGTAGAGATGAATGAGTCGATTAAACGACCAGACTATCTTCTCGGCTCAACTTATAAAATTAAACCACCCGTATCTGAGCATGCGTTATATATTACTATTAACGACATCATTCTTAATGAAGATACTGACCACGAAATTAGACGACCTTATGAAGTCTTCATTAATTCTAAGTCGATGGAACACTATCAGTGGGTAATCGCTTTAACTCGCGTTATCTCTGCCGTCTTCCGTAAAGGTGGTGACATCACCTTCATGATCGAAGAGCTATCTTCAGTTTATGACCCGAACGGTGGTTACTACAAGAAAGGTGGCGTCTATATGCCATCATTAGTAGCCGAGATTAGCTCTGTAGTCGAGAAGCACATGAAGACTATCGGTCTAATCAAGTCTGAAGAAATGAGCGATCATACAAAGCAGATTCTTGCTGAAAAGAAAGCCCAGTTCGAAAAGGAAGGCAGCGCTACTCACGTTAACACTGAAGAGCCACCTGAAGATAACCCATTCCCTGCTAACGCGACGCTTTGTAAGAAGTGCCACAATAAGTCGGTGATCGTTATGGATGGTTGCCAGACTTGCTTGAACTGCGGTGATAGCAAGTGCGGCTAGTGCTTTCTAGCTAAATAAGCTAAACGAAAAAGGCCAAGTAAATATTTTACTTGGCCTTTTTTGCATTTATGCGGCGCTATTTCTAACAGTTAGCCAAACCGCCCACCGATATAATCCTGCGTTACCTGATTGCTTGGCGATTCGAAAACCTTTGTCGTTTGGTCAAACTCCATTAGCTTCCCTAGGTGGAAGTGAGCTGTCATGTCGGCAGTACGATGTGCTTGTTGCATGTTATGCGTCACGATTACAATCGTGTAGCTTTTCTTTAGCTCAAGCATTAGCTCTTCGATTTTTTGTGTCGAGATCGGGTCGAGTGCTGAGGTAGGTTCGTCCATTAGTATAACGTCAGGCTTAACCGCTATCGTTCGGGCAATACAAAGCCTTTGTTGTTGACCACCTGATAGACTCGTACCAGGGGAATTCAGCTTGTCTTTAACTTCATTCCACAGACCTGCAGATATGAGAGAACGCTCAACTAAGTCATCACATTCGGTACTACCCTTTTTGACTTGGCTGTGCTTAATTGGTGCGTAAGCAACATTCTCGTAGATAGACTTTGGAAAAGGGTTTGGCTGCTGAAATACCATTCCTACACGCTTTCTTACTGAAACTTCGTCTACGTCTTTGTCATAGATATTCTTACCATCAATGACTACCCTTCCGGCAATATCAACAATGTCGATCAGGTCATTCATTCGGTTTAGGCAGCGCAAAAATGTCGATTTACCGCAACCGGATGGCCCGATCAAGGCCGTAATATTATTCTCTGGCACCTGCATGTTGATACCATGTAAAGCATGGTGATCACCATAGTGAAGGTTTAAGTCTTCAGCAACGATCTTTATGTTATTACCACTTGATTTCATACTTCTTCCTTAGGTAAATAGCTGCAGCGTTCAGTGTGATTAATATCGACAGTATGACAACAATGCCCGCTGCTGTTTTTTCTACATATGCACGTTCAGGCATACCCGCCCACGTAAAGATCTGGGCCGGCAGTACCGTCGCAGCCTCCATGATCGACGAAGGTGAATCTGGGATGAATGCAATCATTCCAATAATGATTAATGGAGCGGTTTCCCCCATGGCTTGCGCCATGCCAATTATCGTACCGGTCAAGATGCCTGGTAGCGCAATGGGTAGAACGTGGTCTTTGACAACTTGAATTTTGTTAAGGCCCAAACCATAACCTGCATGGCGAATTGACTCGGGTACACTTCTGAGTGCAGCACGAGAACTGACAATAATAATTGGTAATGTCATTAGCGCTAAAGTGATACCGCCCACTAATGGCGAGCTTCTTGGCAGACCAAATAAATTAATAAATACTGATAAGCCTAGTAGGCCGAATAATATTGAAGGAATAGCCGCGAGGTTGTTTATATTAACTTCAACAAAACGGGTAAAGCGGTTGTCGGATGCAAACTCTTCCAGGTAAATTGCCGTCATCACACCAATCGGGAAAGCAAAGGCCATTGTTACTAACAAGGTCAGTACCGAGCCTACGATGGCAGACAGTATCCCGGCATTCTCTGGCATTTTAGAGTCACCCTTACTGAAGAAAACACTATTCCAGCGTAGCTCTAACTTACCTTCTTCTTTCAACTTATCGACTAGGGCAAGCTGCTTTTCTTTCAGGTTATAGTGATGACCTTTTAAATACTGGTCAACCTGGTCATCAGCCAATGCCCACATTGTTTCGCTTGTACCCATCAATTCAGGCTGGTCTCGCATGGCTTTTGTTAACGTACGTAGCCAAGCCCTACTTACAATTTTGCGAAAATCTTTTGGAATGGCCCGGCGCGTGGACTTAGCATTTCGCTCTGAAAACTCTACTTCAACTTGCACATAAGCTTGCTTCACAGCAGGCGCAGCAGTACTAAGAATATCGACCATAAAGAAGATCAGAAACGACAGAGTAAATACGACGGAGCTCTTTGCGAAAAGTTTGAAAAATCGCGAGGCACGATGCCGTTTACTTAAGGTCGGGTCGTAAAAAGGATTAGAATTCTGTTTTGAAGTCATAGCCTGCTTATCTTGTATTTTTCTTTAAACTTACGGATTTGGGACAACGAGACCATATTGAGAATCAATGTGATCACAAATAAGACCAAGCCTAAGGCAAAAGCCGAAAGCGTTTGCGGTGAGTCAAAGGCGTGATCCCCGACAAGGGAGTCAACAATTCTCACTGTTACGGTGGTCATATCTTCTAAAGGGTTCCACGACAAATTTGGTCTAAGACCGGCAGCCATCACCACAATCATGGTTTCACCAATCGCCTTGGCAAAGCCAAGCAAACAGGCTGAAATGATGCCCGGAAGCGCAGAGGGTAAAACTATATTTTTGATCGTCTCGCTTTGCGTCATACCTAACGCATAGGCGGCATTGCGTTGACTGCTTGGTACAGCACGAAGTACGTCATCACTCAAGGATGAAATGACCGGAATAATCATAACGCCCATCACCAAGCCGCTTGCTAGTGCGCTGTTAAAAGCAGCATCGACACCAAACTGTTCCGCTATTGCTACGATGGCTGGAGCCACTGTCAACGCAGCAAAGAAGCCATAAACGACAGTCGGGATACCCGCCAGAATTTCGAGCAAGGGCTTCAATATTTTTCGCTGAGCTGATGAGGCATATTCACTCATATAAATCGCATTACCCAAGCCAATGGGTATCGATACCGCTAACGCAATAATTGTGATCATGAAGGTACCGGCGAAAATCGGTACTGCACCGAAGGAGCTTTCTCCATGGCTCATGTGCCACTCGGTACCTGTAATAAAGTACCAAAGGCTTTTTAATTGAAAGAACTCTAACGCCTGGAACAGGATAGAAAACAAAATACCAATAGTTGTAACAATGGCAATTGCGGCTGAGATCGCGAGAGTTGCTGTAATACAACGTTCTTTAATAAGGGTTGAACGCTTTTTGGATTCAACTTGAAACAAATCTATACTTCCATTATTTAAGAGCCGAATAACTGAGTGGCTAAATTTATACCTACAAAATAAAAAGCCCACTACACAGCGGGCCTTTTGATTTATTTAAGTCCAACTACTTCCTTGTAGTTAGACTTAACATCCCTGTCATTAAACTTCCTAAGACCTTACACTTTTAGACTTAAGCGGGATTATTCAGCCCAGCTCGCATCGTACTCAGTGATAGTCAAAGAGGTATCATCGTCTGTATAAAGCGTGCTACCAGCATCTACAGTGAAGCGAGCTTCAGAACCTGCAGTGAACAGATCAGCACTAGCGTTTACATTGTTCTTAATCGCTAGACCTGCACCTGTTACCGTTGCGCGAGTATCAGTATCAACACCAGTGTCACTTACACGGATCGCTTCAACGTCAGCATCTGATGAAAACTCAACCAAAATTTGAACATTGTTGAACACGTAGTCTGTACCTTCGCGCAAGCGAACTGCACGACCAACTGACTTCAAGATTGCGTTTTCAAGAGTAGGTTGCGCTTTAGGGTCACCATCAGTAGAGGTGCTGTGACTATCTGCTTCAATTACACGTGAACCAGTTTCGTCATCAACGATGTTCTGCTCAGCATAAACGTTTGAAAGTGTACCGATATAACCTTGGTCGGTATCGATTGAATCGTCACCAGCGTTGTAGATATACAAACCGTCGACGCTAACTGTACCGCCCCAAAGCTCGATACCATCATCCGCAGAACCAATGATTGCGATGTTCTCGATAGTTGTACCTGAACCTACAGAACCAAGAGAAAGACCGTTAAGCTCTTTGTCTTTTTCTACTTCATAACCAGAGTATTTGATCGCAACGTAAGTCAGTGTTCCACTGTTATCGTCCGCAATCGTTACACCAGCGTCAGGACCATAAGACTGAGTACCAGCTTCATAAGTACGCTCGCCTTTGTTGTTGGTAGATTGACCAAGGATAGTCAAGCCACCCCATTGACCCTGCTCG